>JAHJCS010000243.1 GCA_018812465.1 Nanobdellota archaeon
CCAGGCATGCTTAGGGATGTGTTCAAGGACCATCAGAGATACAAAGAAACATATTTCGGAAAATATCCTGGAGTATATCTGACTGGTGATGGAGCAAAGAAGGATAAAGATGGGGATTTCTGGATAATGGGAAGGATTGATGATGTAATGAATGTCTCAGGCCACAGGATAGGCACTGCTGAAATTGAAAGTGCTCTTGTTTCCCATGAAATGGTTGAAGAAGCAGCTGTCGTGCCTTACCCCCATAAGATAAAAGGCAATGCAATATATGCTTTTGTCACTCTCAAACATAAAGCCAAAAAGACAGAAGAACTAAAGAAAGAGCTGATCAAGACAGTTGAGAAAGAGATCAGCAAGATAGCAAGGCCTGACAAGATACAGTTTGCTGATGCTCTTCCAAAGACAAGATCTGGAAAGATAATGAGAAGAGTGTTAAGGAAAATAGCTGAAAATTCAAAAGAGCTTGGTGATCTGTCCACTCTTTCTGATCCTTCTGTTGTGGATGTTCTGGTAAAAGAAAGAATATGAAAAGAGTATCAAAGAAATCAACAATGATTGATTGCCCAGAGATTATTTCTGACCTTCTATCACAGTCACAGCAGTGATCTCCACAATATCTTTTACTGTGCATCCTCTGGAAAGGTCATTCACAGGCTTGTTAAGTCCCTGAAGCACAGGACCGACAGCATCTGCTTTTCCAAAAAAAGTTGCTAGCTTATAGCCTATGTTTGCTGCATTGAGTTCAGGAAATATGAGTATGTTGGCCTCTCCTTTGAGTTTTGAGTTAGGGCACTTGATCTCTGCTACCCAAGGCTCTATTGCAGCATCTAGCTGAAGCTCGCCATCTATCAGAAGGGATGGATCTTTGTATGCTGCTATCTTGGTTGCTTCAATAACTTTCTCTACCATAGGATGTTTTGCTGAACCTTTGGTACTAAAAGACAGCATCGCGACTTTTGGCACTATATCAAATTTCTTTGCTGTCTGTGCTGTGTCAAGAGCAACATCAGCTAGGTCCTTTGCATCAGGATCAGGTTCAACAGCAGCATCAGCAAACAACATCAGCCGGTCCTTGAATATCATGAAGAATACGCCTGAGACCTTGTGGAAATGCCCCTTTGTCTTGATTATCTGTAAAGCAGGCCTCAAGGTATCTGCTGTAGGATGCAAAGCACCATATATAAGACCGTCTGCATCACCCATATGAACCATCATTGTACCAAAATAGTTCTCAAGCTCAATCATCTTCCTAGCCTGGTCAAGTGTCATTCCATGATCTTTCCGGATAGTATAGAACTCCTGAGCATACTTTGGCAGTTTGTCTGATTTTAATGGATCTATTATATCAATACCTTCTGTAGGAAGGCCCATAGAACCCATCTTCTTAAACACCTGTTTCTGGTCACCAAGAAGTATTGGGTGCGCTATTCCAAGCTTCACAACTTCAACAACAGCATTAAGTATCCTTTCATCAGAAGACTCGGGGTATACAATCCTGCCAGGATTCTTCCGGGCTTTCTCAAACAGAGAATTGACAAAGTTCCTCATAAACAAGAGAAAGTGTAGGGGTTATATAAAATTTTAGTTTGCCACCATGAGGTGGAAAAATGATTTATTAAAATTGTGTCTGAAAAAGTGGTAAAAAACCGTAACATATTAATAGTAGTACTACTTCTTCATTTTCGAAACAGGTGAAAACCTGAAAAAAGAGGGGGTAGGTAAAATGATTGTAAAAGATGAGTTTTTAAGCAAATTGAGAAGGTATTTCTCCCTTAACCTTTACGAGGTTAAGATTTGGACTGCTTTGCTTAGCAGGGGTGTTTCTACTGCTGGTGAGTTGAGTGATATTGCTAATGTTCCGAGGTCAAGGTCTTATGATGTTCTTGAATCCCTTGAAAAAAAAGGATTTGCAATAACAAAGATCGGAAAGCCTATAAAGTATATAGCTGTCCCACCATCTGAGGTTGTTGAAAGAGTCAAGAAGAATATGAAGATAGAAGCAGATGACAAAGTCAAAAGGCTTGAAAGCCTCAAAGGTACAGAGGTTGTAAAGGAATTAAACACACTCCACACACAGGGTGTTGATCTTGTTGAGCCATCAGACCTTTCTGGTTCACTGAGGGGAAGACATAATCTGTATAACCATCTTGAACTGACCATAAGGAATGCAGAAAAGGCAGTCACAATAATGACAACAAGCCAGGGTCTTTTGAGAAAAGTTGAAGGTCTTAAACCTACTTTTGAGAAGCTCAAGAAAAAAGGAGTAAAGATAAGGATAGCAGCTCCTCTAACAAAAGAGACAGTTGCTGCTGTTAAAGAGCTTTCAGGTGTTGCAGAAGTCAAGCATACAACCTCAAAAGGAAGATTTGCTATTGTTGATGGTAAAGAGATCATATTTATGGTCCTTAATGACCAGGAAGTGCATCCCACATATGATGTGGGAATATGGGTAACAACCCCATTCTTTGCTTCAGCAATGGAAGAGTTGTATGACACTGCCTGGAAGAATATGACTCCTTCAAAAACAACAATTAAGTAAATCTCTTTTCATTGAAGATGGGCAGACTATCTTCAATATTTCTTCTCTTTTTCTTTTTTCTGTATAGTCAGCAAAAACCTTTTAAATAAGACATTATATTCTTGAGGTTATGAAAACAGAGGTCAAGGATATAATAGAGAAGCTTCACCAGTATGAAATAAAAGCTATTTCTGTGTTAAAAGAGGGTATGACTCTTGAAGAGGTGTCAGAGAAGGCAGGACTTAAGGTCATTGAGGCTATGAGGGCTCTGCAATGGCTTGGTAACAAAGGCATCCTAAAAATAAACACAGAGGAAAAAGCAATAATCAAAAAAGATGAAAATGGGGAGAGATACTTAAAAGATGGTTTCCCAGAGAAGAAAGTTCTGAAGCTGATAAACAAGGGGCCTGTGATGTTCAATGATATAAAAAAAGACCTTAGCCTAAGCAATGAAGAGTTCAATGTCTGCTTGGGGCTCTTAAAGTCAAAGGCTGCTGTTGTAATAAAGAATAATTCTTTGGAGATCACAGAACAGGGCAGAAAGATCATTGACAAGAAGTCTCTTGAAGAGGCATTCCTAGAAAAGATTGGCACTGGCCTCCCTGAGAGCAGTCTTTCACCCGAGGATAGATTTGCTTATGACCTACTTAGGAAAAGGAGAAGTATAATAAAGACAGACAAGGTCAAGACAAAGACTATTGAATTGGCTGATCTAGGAAGAGAGCTGAAGAAAATTAGTATAACAAAAGCCTCATCTGAAGATAGACTTACTTCAGAGATGATAAGAGCAGGCTCCTGGAGAGATAAGAACTTCAGAAAATATGATATAAACATTAATGTCCCTAATATCCACGGAGGAAAAAGGCATTTTGTCAATCAGACAATAGAGAGCATAAAAAGAATATGGCTTGATATGGGTTTTAAAGAAATGACTGGGCCAATGCTTGACACATCATTCTGGAATTTTGATGCTTTATTCACAGCCCAAGACCATCCAGTCAGGGAACTGCAGGATACTTTCTACATAAAAAATCCCATGAAAGGCACGCTGCCTGACAAGAAGCTTGTTGATTCTGTAAAGATGATGCACGAAAACGGAGGCAGTATAGGCAGTTCAGGATGGAGATACAAATGGAATCCAGAAGAAGCCATGAAGAATGTGCTAAGAACACATACTACAGTGCTAAGCGCAAAGACAATCTCTGCTCTGAAGAAAGAGGAGCTTCCTGCAAAATTCTTCTCTGTGGCAAAATGCTTCAGGAACGAAGCACTGGACTGGAAACATTTATTTGAGTTATATCAGGTAGAAGGAATTGTGATAGATCCTAATGCTAACTTCAGGAACCTGATAGGATACCTGAAAAGATTCTTCAATAAACTGGGTTTTGAAAAGGTAAGGATTCAACCAGCATATTTTCCGTATACAGAGCCCTCAGCAGAAGTGCATGTCTACCACCCAATAAAGAAAGAATGGGTTGAGCTTGCAGGAGCAGGAATATTCAGGCCAGAGGTTGTAGTGCCTCTGCTTGGCAAGGATGTGCCCGTGCTTGCATGGGGCATGGGTCTTGAGAGAAGCATAGCAGAGTTTTTTGGGATAACAGATATAAGGCAGCTTTATTCCAATGACCTAAAACAGCTCAGAGAAATGAAGATTTGGAGGTAAAAATGGAGCTTGATATGATTGTTGGACTGACAGGATTGGCAGCATTGCTGTTAGGTTACCTGTTTGCGCTTTTCGGAAAGATGAATCAGGATTCATGGTCATTCAATATTCTGAATATCCTTGGAGGGCTTTCGCTCACATATTACACTTTCAAAGAAGAAGTTTACTCTTTTTCAGTCCTGCTTTTTGCATGGGCTTTTGTATCTATAATAAATATGGTGAGAGGTAAAGAAAAATGAAGAATATGCAGCTTACATTAGGGGATGATAGTATAGATTCTTTTATTATAAAGCTGAAAAAGCTGAAAGATGATCATAATACAGTGCTTAGGATTGGTGGGGAGCGCGGAGAACCTCAGCTCATGATAGTGCATAAGAACTTCAAAGTGCCTGTTAAAGAAAAAAAGGAGTAAAAATATGCCCACAATAACCCTTAACAAGAAGGTATTTGAGAAGCTTGTAGGAAAAAGCCTGCCGATTGAGAAGCTCAAGGATAGGATAAGCTATCTTGGAACAGACCTTGAGAGTATCAAAGGCAATGAAATCCATGTAGAGGTCTTTCCTAACCGGCCTGATATGCTTTCAGAACAGGGATTCGCGCGTGCGTTCGCAGCGTTCATAGGCACAAAACCAGGGCTAAGAGAATATAAAGTGCTAAAATCAGGGTATAAAGTCATTGTTGATGCCTCATTGAAGGATGTCAGGCCTTACACTGCTTGTGCAATAGTCAAGAATCTTAAGTTTGATGATGAAAGGATAAGGGAGATAATACAGATACAGGAGAAGCTCCA
>JAHJCS010000244.1 GCA_018812465.1 Nanobdellota archaeon
AGGTTATATTTAAAACTATGTTTTTTGAAGAATTTTAATTCTTAAATAAAACTGGTAAGCTTAACTTGCTGTTTTAACTGCCTTAAAAGAACGCTCTTTCCAAGAATCCTGTCAAGATCATAACCAAACTTCTTCTTCACAAACTGCTTTGCATAGTTCAGCATTAGCTCTTTTGAGCCAAACTCCAAAGGCTTGCTTGCCATGGACTTCCTTGTTGCCTCACGCACAACCCATACTCCAAGCGGAGCCCAGTACTCATTTGTTATGAACCTAAGACATAGACAACTACCCTGCCTCTTGTTCTCAGAAAGCTTCTCAGCAACCGCAAGCCTTGCTGCATAATAACCTCCTGCTGTTGCATGAGCATATTCTTTTCTTCCTTTGTATCCCTCATGGTCTGTTGCAAAAGGCCATTCATAGTCAGCTCCTCCGACATAGGTCTCAAACAGCTCATAGCTCCAGACATCAGGAAAGAAAAGTATCAGATAATAATTTCCAAGATGACCTCCAAAATAAGCAAGATAACCGGTCTCAGGGTAAGCCTTGTTCTTTATCTCATCAAGCAGGTGCTTGCATACATTATCATCAACAGCAGTTATGCTCCATCTTGTAGGAACAATCTTCTTGTCCTTCTGCATGCCCAGGGTACCAACACTCAGAAGCTTTGTCAGGTAATGCTCATCATATCCTTTGTCATAAAGAAGATTCAAGCTTTCATTAGCCTTGATGTCATCATCAACAACCTTCTCAACTCTTTGAGGAATCTTTGGATTCTCTGTTATCTGGGCTTTCTTCAATCCTACTCTGGGCCCGTAAGGCGCTGTCTCCTGGCCAAAATTAAGATTAAAATGAGGCTTTTTCTCAAGATTCAGCTCAATATCAACAGGATCAATTGCCATTGCTATCTGCTTTCCTATGTCAACAAGTCTCTCGCTCTTGCGCGCATCAGTAACTTCTGCCTTGAACTGGGAGTTGACAAGCTGGCTTCTCAGCTCAATGACTCGGTTTATGTCATAGCCCTCTCTGCTCCAAAGCAGAGGGTCATCATGATGATTGTACTGCTCAACATTGAGGAATCCTACATTCAGATTAGGATAGCCATAATGACCCACAAAGACATTAGGAGACTCTCCGAAATAGTCCTGCTTTGCTTCAATATTCACTTTCTTCTGAGATGCTATCTTAGCCTGAATAGGGCAGAAAGTCCTTCCGCACATATGACGGCCTTTGCATTGCAGACATCGGATATTCATTGGTATAATCCCCCAGAACAGGATACACCCTGATAAGATATAAAGTTTACTGTGACAGAAGAGACTCTGCTAAAAAGATTTTGTCAGAATGATCTAATTAAGAGTAAGTGTTGTCTCATGCTCTTTCTCAACAATCTGGTACCTGCTCATCACTTTTATGCAATAAGCATTTGTCTCTGAATAGATTTTTCCGTCAAGCACATCCCAGTCAGCATCTCCAGGATTACTGCTCAAGCCTTTGGCCTTAAGAGCTTTGTTGACTATTGTTGGGCCACCATTGTATGCTGCAAGAGCGAGCATGACATTATTATCATATTTTGCAAGAAGATCTGCCATATAATGAGCACCTGCATCAAGATTCTTCTCAGGGTTCATTCTTTCATCTATTTTATCATTCACAATAAGACCATAATATCTTGCTGTGTCTGGCATGAGCTGCATCAGTCCTGAAGCACCTGCACTAGAAGTGCTGTGCCTTCCTTCTGACTCAACAGCAAGTATAGATGCTATCAGCTCTTCAGGAAGATTGTATTTCTCTGAATATTTTATGATTAGATCAGTGTGGGCCAGAGCGCCTTCTATTCCATTGTCAACATAGAACTTTAGAGGAACAGATATTTCTGTGTCTTCTTTGCCGCCTGATTTATTGTATTTCCAGGTCTTCTCTTTTCTTGAACCTGTGAGAATGTCAGAAGTATTCTTGTTTACCTTTCTGCCAAATAATGTGTTTATTATGAGTTCTATTGTGCTCTCTTCATCTTTTGCATGCGCAGAAGCGCCTACCATGTTATTAACAGATTCAATATCTTGGACTTGCTCACCAGGATCTATTGGATCAGGAGAACTAGTACTGGGTCCATGCATCACTGTTTCATAAGCAGGTTTAGATTGCCTGAATTGCCTTGCAGCCTGATAATCAGAATAGACCTTTGGGGCCAGAGTAGCAACCATAGCTAGCAATACAGCATCAATTACCATAAAATAGCCTGGCTTTGTGACTACTCTTTCCACCACTTTTTTGAGCCTTCCCATGCATATATAGATATACTACTAGTATTTAAAGCTTTCGTTTTGTTATTACTATATAGTAGTATATAAATGGCCATAAACAAACATATAAGAATTAAAACTGAACATATCATTAAGAATAAAAGAATACAGAAAAAAGCAATAAAAAAAGAAATAATATTCTCAGATGAACAATGGCACGAAAACAAGAGCCACTATTGTCATCAGCTTTATCAGGATATTCAGGCTTGGGCCTGATGTGTCCTTGAATGGATCTCCAACAGTGTCTCCGACAACTGCTGCCTTATGGGCTGATGAGCCTTTTCCTCCAAGATTGCCTGCTTCAATGTACTTCTTTGCATTGTCCCATGAGCCTCCTGAATTTGCCATGAATACAGCCATTAGGAATCCTGTCACAAGTGCTCCTGCAAGGAGTCCTCCAAGTGCAGCTGGTCCTAATATAAGTCCGACTGCAATAGGCATTATGACTGTGACAACTCCTGGAACAATCATCTCTCTTAGAGCTGCTGAGGTGCTTATTGCTATGCACTTCTCATAGTCTGGCTTTGCCTTGCCCTGCATGAGTCCTTTTATTGTCTTGAACTGCCTTCTTACTTCTTCAACCATATCAAATGCTGCTTTTCCCACAGCATTCATTGAGAGTGCTGAAAAGAAGAAAGGCATGACTCCTCCAAGGAAAAGTCCGACAATCACTGGAGGTGTGCTTAGGTCTATTGAAGTGAGCTTTGTTATCTGAGTATAACTGACGAACAATGCCAGTGCAGTAAGAGCTGCTGATCCTATAGCAAATCCCTTACCTATTGCTGCTGTTGTGTTGCCCACAGCATCAAGACTTTCTGCTCTCTCCCTTATCTCCTTGCCAAGATGAGCCATCTCTGCTATTCCAGCTGCATTGTCAGCAACAGGACCATAAGTGTCTGTAGCAAGGGTTATTCCAAGTGTTGAAAGCATTCCAACTGCTGCTATAGCAATTCCATAAAGGCCTCCAAAATAATATGATGCGAGTATTGCTGCGCATACAGAAACAACAGGTATGATTGTGCTGAGCATTCCATTGGCAAGACCCTGGATGATATTGGTAGCTGCTCCTGTCTGTGAAGCCTCTGCTATCCTCTGAGCTGGTCTCCTGTCATTTGAGGTGTAATACTCTGTTGCCAGTCCAATCACTATTCCAGCCAAAAGTCCTGAGACTGTCGCATAAAACATCCCCAGGCTTCCCATGAAATAGAAGATTACGAAAAATGAGAGAAACACCATCAGTATTGCGCTTGCGAATATTCCTTTGTTGAGCGCTGAATGTATTCTTCCTTTTGCTTTTGCCCTTACAAAGAATGTTCCGATTATTGCACAGATTATTCCTAAAGCTGAGAGTATCAAAGGAAGCAAGACTGCGTTTCCATTGCCTACTGAAAGCGTTCCTAGGAAAGGAATGGTAAGAGAACCCTGCTTTGCAGCCACAGTTGTTGTACCAATGACCATTGCAGCGATTATTGAATCAACATAGCTCTCAAAAAGGTCTGCACCCATTCCAGCCACATCACCTACATTGTCTCCTACATTGTCTGCGATCACTGCTGGATTCCTTGGGTCATCCTCTGGGATGCCTGCCTCGACTTTTCCCACAAGGTCAGCTCCTACATCAGCTGCTTTTGTGTAGATGCCTCCTCCGACTCTTGCAAAGAGGGCTATTGAAGAAGCTCCAAAGCCAAAACCGTAGATGATTGATGGATCACCAAAGATCATGTAAAGAACAGCGACTCCAAAAAGGCCGAGTCCCACAACAGTCATTCCCATGACAACTCCTGACGAGAATGCTATGCTTAGACCTTCATTGACTGATTTCTTGACACCCCATGCAGTCTTTGCATTTGATTTTGTGGCAATCCTCATTCCGATGTTTCCTGCTAGAGCAGAGAATATGCCTCCAAGAATGAAAGAGATAGAAAGTTTATGTCCGGTATCTGGTATCAGGAACCACAAGACAACTGCGACAATCACCATGAATATCACAAGTACCTTGTATTCCTTGTTAAGGAAAGCCATTGCTCCTTTATAGATTATATCTGAAAGCTCTTTTGTCTCCTTGTTTCCAGAGCTTTTCTTCATCAAAAAGAAAGCTGTTATTCCGGCAAATATCAAAGCAAGAACACTTACTGCTATTGCAAATTCTATCTCATACATTTCATGCACCCCCTAAAAATAGGTATTTAAGAAAAAGAAAATATAATATTTATA
>JAHJCS010000245.1 GCA_018812465.1 Nanobdellota archaeon
ATTATTGAAGCAGAATTAAACATCACCCCTAGGATTCTAGCAGCCCATAGGTGCACCCCAAATATCTTGAACATCAGGGCAGCAAATATAGAGATTGTGGGAAATGTGTCAGAATGCGCTCCAGAAGGGTCTGAATCAAGTGGAGGATAATCAAAAGAAGGCACAAAGAACCCTTGACTGAAAAATCCCTCTCTGGCAAAATTCCTAGCTTCAGTAAGGTAATGTGTCTCTTTCCAGTTATGATACCCCATAACTGGATAATCAAGATGATAAACTCTAAGATAAAATCCAAACAAAAGTATAAACGCGAGGATTATTATAGGCCATCTGCCTTTGATTGAACCTAATGAAATCTCAAAAGAGTCTTCGTTATCCTTTCTTTTTTTGTCTGAGCCGGACATATATATCAGATAATATCAAGGGATATTAGTTTGTTTATTAAGATTTGGTTTTTTGTCTTTTCCTCGAAAGTTTTTTTGGGATACTTTCTGTTTTGTAGAACAAAAATAATGCTATCATGCCTAGAGTGCACATCATCAATAGTTGTATCATATGATTTGCTAATCCCACAGTGACCGCAGAATTCAATTCTACTCCAAGCGCCACAAAAACTAGCGTCCACCCACCTTCATAAGTTCCAATATTCCCTATACTTGATATAGGGATGAGAGTGACCATTATTGCCAAAGAAACTCCTATAATAAATATGGTGGGAGCAGGAGGTGGAGTAATAGCAGAGAATATTATATAATTCATCAAATATAAGCATACCCAGATCATCAGTGTGCTTATAATCAGGTATATAATAACCCTTCTTGATTTTAATATCTTTAGTTCCAAAATCATTTCATGTATCTTCTCTGATATGAACACCATATATTTATGCTGGCTTATCATTCCCAGCAATCTCTGTATCCTTAAAGATGCATATTCTCCAAAAAATACTAAAAGAACCATTACAAGAAGTAGAATTATACCTATCACTCCTGCTGTGTTTAATATAATTCTAAGAATAGGATTTATCTGTCTGACAAACATAAATGATAATAATAAAAGGATCATAACAATTATTATGTCAAAAAACCTTACAATAACCAATGTTGATGCTGATTTAGCAAAGTTTATCCCTTTCTTCCTTGCAAGGTATACGATAGAGAGTTCTCCGGTTCTAGCTGGGAGAATTCCTGTCATAAAATTGTGGATAGAGGTCATCAAGAATACCTCATAGAAGCTTATCTTCCTTTCAAAAAGTATCCAAAATCTTGAACACCTAAATGTATACGCAAGAATGTAAAAAAATAATGATTCAAGAATCAGAAAAAAACTTATATTCTTTATACCGGTTATTATTTCTTTGAAATCAGCAAGATAAAATAAAATAGAAATAAAGATTATGGTGATTATAAAAGCAGTAAATATATTCTTTCTTGAACCATACTTCATTTTTTACCTTAAAAATGATTGTTATGTCAAAAGAGTCATCTCATTATCTCAAACCACTGAAAGAAAAGCCTGTCAACGCCTTTGACAAGGTCTGTGCCATTTCCAGTTATTCTTATGCAAGCCTCATTCTCTCTTATGACTGCTGGCTTGTCAGCATGATCAAACAGGATTATGGGCTTGTCTGAGTCCATGCATGACACAATAGGCCTTGTATAGCACACTTCAGTGGTATTTTTTGTGCAAGCAGCTATAGGAAGCATCTTAAAGACTGTAGCAAGGTTTATGCTAAGCTCTCCTGCTGCAAGAGCAGTATGCATGTAATCTTCAGAGGTAGGGTCAAAAGCAATATAAGTGCCATTATAATCTTTGAAGTTATCAACATCACCCACAACAGGGATGGATTCAACATCTTCTGGACTGTAGTGGAACTGGACATTGTAAAGGTCTGTTGACCTGAATCTCTGCACTTGGGTGAACCACATTCCGCTCACATTCACAAAAGAGAATCCATTGTATACATAGCCTTCGTCCTTGTCAAGTTTGCCTTTGAGATTCAGCTCGTGCATCTCCTGGATTGTCTTAGGATCATCTGCTTTGTCAGTATACCAGAATACCAGGAAGAAAGCGCTGAAAAGACCTATTATCACAAGAATAGCTATCACAAGTGTCTTGTCTGAGACAGTGGAGTCAGACCCTGAATTATCCTCTGTTTTTTTTGACTTTGCTGCCTTCTTTTTCATTGCATTACCCCTAGGATTGTGTACATTATCCTATCCCTAAGCATTATCATCCCATAATCTGTATCTGCCTGGATAATAAAACATCCATTGTCATAAACTATCTTTGTCTCATTTCCTTTCTTCAGATAAAAGACAGGTACAGAAACTGTTGCATTGCTGCAGGTGATTATGGTCTTATTGAACTCATTGTCACCAGTGAAAGCATAGATAAAATAAGAACTCCTTGAATCCATTATATTCTTGATATCATACTGCACCTTGCCTATTGTCTGCCTTAAGGTGTCATTTGTATCAAGTGTTGTGTAAACCATCCTTGCGTTCATCAGAACGGATGTAGCAGAAGGGTCGATCTTTATTGATTCAAGCTCAGTTGGGTGATTGTAGAACAGCATCTTGGTGCCATCATTGTCCATCTCAAACAGCCTGTCTTGAGTCAGGATAAAGCTATAGCCATTATAATCAAGCTCTGGAACCTCATCACCTTCCCACATATAACCCACAACACTGAATATCATGATGACAGCAATGAATATTCCCATCCATGCTGTGGTGGATAATCCAGTGATTCCTTTGCCTTTTTTCTCCTCTCTCTCATGGTTATGGAGCTCCTGGAGCCTTTTCTTGCTTTTCTTGAATTTCCTCATTAGAGTGCATTAAAATAGGTTGTTTTTAAATTTTGTGAAGCTGAAAAGAGAAAGGTTTATATATGAATTGAATACTAGATAAGTAAAAATAAGATTATGTAATCAATAATCATACTTAATATGCAATAATATGTAATAGTATGTAGCAAAAACAACAATGGCAGAAGAAAATATCCCAGGCAAAGAAAGGATCACAATAACAATTGACAAAGATCTTCTTGAATGGCTTGATAAGAAAACAGA
>JAHJCS010000246.1 GCA_018812465.1 Nanobdellota archaeon
AATCCTTTCCATTCTTGTCCTTATACTCTATTGTGATGGCCAGTGTGTTGACTCCCTCATTGAGATCCTTGCCTTTGAGATTCAGATCATAAGCAATATCCTTGTCAATGTAAGGGTAATAATGCTCGATATCAGTTCTTGCACCAGAGATAAGAACCTTGACTTCCTGGGGCTCTGAATCAGACTCCTTTTTTGCGCTGAATCTCACATTAAAGAGATCCCTGAATCTCACTTCAGAAGGAAAATCAATATCAGCAATGCTCATATCAGGTTTGTCCATCCCATAGAAACTTATAGTATTTATCTTGGATATCTGGTCATTGGTTATGCTTAGGATAACATCATTCTGGCCCTTCTTGATTCCATGGATAGTGAAATTCATTGCCTT
The DNA here is from genome assembly GCA_018812465.1 of Nanobdellota archaeon. Lineage (GTDB taxonomy): Archaea > Nanobdellota > Nanobdellia > Woesearchaeales > UBA12501 > WJJV01. Next base: position 389 of record JAHJCS010000246.1, read on the forward strand.
CTCCTGGGTGATACCAATATGGCTTTCCCGGCAGTCATCCTTCATGCAGATGTTCATGTTCTTCAGGAAAACATTTCCAGTATTTGTGAGGAAACACTGAAGAATGGGTTTATCATACTGGTAATACTCTTCTTTTTCAAAGCTACAGTCTACTTTGAGGTTTTTAGAATATGCTTTGCTTTCCTCTTCTTTTATCATTGAGGAGATCTGATGTATCTCATCAAGACTATGTTCTCCTGCATCATTAACAGAGGTGAAAGAAGCATCGCCTGATGCATTCTGAAGAGTGTATGCATGGAACGGGAATGTATAGATATAATCCTTATCCAGATCCTCATCCACTTTGATTATCCAGGAGATCTCCTTGACCTCTCCTGGCCTTAGAAGGATATGTTTTTTGGTTTCATCAAGATTTGTTATCCTGTTTGTCTGAGAAAGATATACATCCTTTGATACATAATAATCTCTCATGTTAAGCACAGATGCTGTGATCAGGTTATAGGATCCAAAACCGATATTATCATCTAACACATCCATGATTATTGAGACATCAGCGCCTCTGTTAGGCCCTATCTCGATCACAGCTACATTAGTATCCAGATCATCAAGGTCCAGGGAAACTCCTGGTTCTGCCCTCCATTGATATGATGAAGTTATCTTTCCTGCGTCCTCTGAAGCCTTGCTGAAGATATGGGTTGGGTCTATCCACCCATATTCTCCGTAGGTCACATCATAGGGCACCCAGCCATAACCTGGGAAATATACTTCTGCCCAGCCATGAGGACCCCATTTCTCTGGAAACTGAGGTGAATCAGTGTATGATATGCCTGCGACAAACCTTGCAGGTATGCCTAATGACCTTAGCATAGATATGAACAAAGAAGTCAGCTCATCACAAACTCCTTCCCTGTTCTCAATGACCCAGCTTGCCTTCTGAGTAGCCTCTGCATTGACTGTTGAGAAATTGTACTGGATGTTAGTGTTGACCCAGAAGGCGATAGTATCAACAACATCTATAAGATCATCTTTTCCACTAGCAAGTTCAGAAGCAAGATTTATTATATCATCATTCAGGTCTATTATCTCAGCAGGCTGTGTGAAAACTTTTATCTCATCAGGAACATCCACAAAAGGGAAATTCATCTTCCTCGTGATGGTTATGGGATCATCTTTTACCTTGACTTTAGAACGCATAGTTATAGGCAATCTCTGCTTCCCCGGATTAAGCCACTCAAATACAACTGAATCATCAAGGAATTTAGGTTCTGGCTCAAAGTCTGACTCAAGAATATCCTGCCCAAGGACCTGTTTAGGAAAGAAAGAGATGTTAGCCAATATGAAATCTATGTCAGGATTGGAATTGAAAGATTTGATAGTCACACTTGTAGAAAGATCAACATCAAGCACAAGATACTTGCTGTTATAGAACCATAATTCATCTGCATACACAGTAGGTAAGATAAGAATTAATGCTAGGATAAAGAGTGTTTTATTCATGATTCCTCTTTTTTGATGAAATGGATGTTAATGAAAATAAACGCCACGGCTGAGATTTGGGAACGAACGGTTTCGCCCCTTCACGACGAGATTAGTGTGGGACATCCTTGCCATGCTCGGAGTCCCACTCCATGCGCTTTTTGATATATATTATTTAATTATGAAACGCCGCGGCTGAGATTTGAACTCAGAGCACGGTTCGCTCCGTGCACACGCGGAGCTGGTGCAACATCGATTTCATCGAGTTGCACGAACTATGAAGCCATTTGGCAATATTTATTATGAAACGCCGCGGCTGAGATTTGAACTCAGATATCCCGAAGGAAACAGGATTAGCAATCCTGCGCAATACCAGGTTATGCGACCGCGGCATTGATGCATCGCTCTCTTACCGCAGATGATATTTAATCATCCTTTCTCGGACCATTCTGAGCGAAGCGAGGATACGATGAAAACCTCAGGTTTTCAGCGTGCCAAAAATCCTTTGGATTTTTGAGCATGGTCCTTAGTGGCCGGATCAAGGAAGAAGACCCTTGAGCTGGTTATGCGACCGCGGCATTGGTTATTGGGACTTAAACGCCTCTTTTTATAGTTTTCCATAGATAATACCAAAAAGATTTATAAATGGTGTGTTTTTTGGAATAGTTATAGCGAGGTGGGGCAGCCAGGAGTGCCCGTTGGGCTCATAACCCAAAGGTCGGTGGTTCAAATCCACCCCTCGCTAGTTTATTCTTCTAGTTTACATTCATTCGGTTTTAGATTATATCAAAAACTATTTATATATGTGAACAAATTATGTGAATATGGAAGAAATCCAGTTCAAAGGGGTTAGTGAGCTCAGCAAAGAGGAAAAAGAGATTGTGAATAAGCTTTCTACAGAATATTATGCTAAGATAAAAAGAAAACTGCATAATGATACTTCATTACAGCTTCATATCAAGGCCCATTCAAAAGGCGGAGAGAGGAAGAAGTATTCTGCCCATCTGAGGGTTATAGCTCCAACAAAGACACTTGAGTCTAAGGAAGATGACTGGGATCTCGCAAGAACCCTTCATAAAGTATATAAGAATATGGAGACAGAAGTTAATAAAACATTCAAGAACCGTGCCTGATTTCTTTCAATACCTTTAAATACAACAATGACCTATTCTTTATTATGACATTGATAGCAGGAATTGATGAAGCTGGCAGAGGGCCATTGATAGGGCCAATGGTCATGGCAGGAGTGACTATTGAGAAAGAGGATGAAGCTAGACTGGCAGCTATTGGAGTGAAGGACTCAAAGAAGATAGCTCCTGCTAAGCGGGAGATATTGTTTGATCAGATAAAGGGCATTGCAAAGGATATAAAAATTATAATAATAGAACCTGCAGTCATTGATTATTATGTAGAATCAGAGAACAAGAACCTCAACTGGCTTGAGGCTGACAAGACAATAGACATCCTTAATGGCATCAAAGCAGAGAAGGCATACATTGACTGCCCCAGCAACAACATCTCATCTTATACCAGCTATCTAAGGACAAAACTAAAAACAAAGATTGAGCTTAAAGTAGAACATAAGGCAGATGATACATATCTTGTTGCAGGTGCTGCTTCGATAATGGCAAAAGTGACCAGGGACAGGGAGATAGAGAAGATAAAAAAGAAGATAGGAAAGGAATTTGGTTCTGGTTATCCTTCTGATCCAGTCACAAAAAGATTTGTTGAAGAAAATTGGAACAAGTATCCAAAAATATTCAGACATAGCTGGGAAACATACAAGAAAATTGCTGAAAAACAGCACCAGAGCAGTCTTGGAGAATTCTAGAACGCCATTCTAAGTCATCAGATTAAATGTTGTTGTCTCCATCACGCTACCACCATATTTGTCAGTGCATCTGATATAATAAGTGTATTCTTTGTCTTCTTCTAGGCCAGGGAGAATGGCCCTAAAATCCCTGTGAGATGCCTTCTCCATGCTGAGAAAAGCATAGGGATTGTCATTGAACCCACATTTTATCTCATTCTGGGTGATATCCTCTGAGACCCTGACTGTGATCTCTTCCTCAGATGAGCTTATGACTCCTGATGGTTTTATCTCAATTATTTTCAGCTCATCTGCCTTTGAAATGAGATAATGATAGCTTTGTTCAGGTATATTCTGGGCAGGAGCATATGAATCCAGGCATTTAATATAAAACTGGAATGTCCTGTTCAAAAATTCTGGCTCTGTAAGATTCATGCATTCAAAGGTGAGCTTTGAGCTTTCTTGAAGATCTGCATTATATGAACAGATTGAGTGGCTTCCATAATCCATGCAACCCATTGCTTGCATCTGATCATTATTATCCAATGCAAAGCTGCACTTTGCACTCTCATTGATTCTGAGTATGATCCTAGGTGTTGAGTAGTCCAATTCTATAGAATCCTCTCCTTGAAGGTTTTTCCTGAATCTCAGGTCTATTGTATCATTATAGATAATTATCCTTTCTGGGTTCACATCCACTGTCTTGTTTCTATTGGTGATATCTAGGTTTAGCACATAATTGCCAAGATTGTTCCTGTCTTTCTCCTCAAGATCAAAGTGAGCGCTGCATGAATAAGTGCCTTTCTTAAGGTCTTCTGAGATTATGCAGGAATCAAAAGATCCTTTCATAGATGAAAAATCTGTATCCTGCAAAGAATACCTGCAAGATTTAGATTCACCTAGATAAAGGTCCAGCCTTATCTCTGAAGAGTTGATGCCAAAGACAAGATTATCAAGCATTTCAGCAGGAACTCCTATAACAGACTCATTGAGAGTCAGGTAATCCATTGGATTTGCATTATCAAAACCTGAACTGTATGATTCAATGCCCTGAATCAGTGGTGCAGGAGAAGTGAACATCCTGAGGGAATGACTCATTATGCTTTTTGGATTATCAGCACAGATTATGAAAATATCATTATCAGCAAACGGTGTGCGTATCTCTGCAGAGCATTCGTATGTGCCTCCTGCAATAGGTGTTATGCCATAATCTCCCGTGAGGCATGAGAAACTGTAATTCATGATGTCAAAACCAGTATCATAATAATCATATCTGCACTCAGAAGGCTCATCCAGATATATTCTGAGAGTGACTGTCTCATCAAGAGGATTCATCTTGCCGTTATTTGGAGGGTCAGTAGTGATTATGACAGGGGCCTCTTCATCAGTATATCCATAATCAACAATGAACTGTATAAAGACCTGATTCTCATTCTTATTGCCTGACCGGTCTGTGCAGTCAAAGAAAAGATAGTATCCTCCTTTGTCAAACTGCGTCAACAAGCCTCTCACTACCTGATCCACATCATATCTCACATCAGTGAGCAGGCTGGATATCTTCTCTACTTTTGGTTTTATCTGTTTTATGAAATCATTGCCAGTTATCCTGCCATAGATCTCAAGCTCAGGACCAAGACTCTCAGATATAGAATCCATTATGCTTTTGATATTGTAGATCAGATCCACAAGACTTCTTGTTGAGGCAAAGTTTATTGATTCATAAAGGGTTTCTGGTATCACCAGCCTTGGAGGCATTCTTATTGTGATGTTGTGTTTTGTCCTGAATACACCATCACCGATAAGCACTGTCTGAAGACTGTATCCCTCAATCCTTGGTGTCAGGCTTACACTGCATCTTGTCTCTTCATCAGTCTTTATTCCTACTGTGAATGGCTTGTGAGGCCTGACAGGCTCTATTATCCTGAATCCTTCATAGCCTGCAAGAGAGGTCCTCTCAAGGCCATACTGAGATGATATTGTATCAATATCTATATCTACTTTTGGTGAACTGAAGTCCATTATATGCATCTTACTGCATAAAGGAACACCTTCTTTTATCTCAAACTGGCATTTCTCGCTGATGCTCTTGCATCTGTACTCTGTGCAAGGCCTGACCAGATCATAGGAGCACAAGCTGCAGTCCCCTTCTTCAGGAGGCATCCAGAGATTGCAGATTGAGAAATCCTCAATCTCAAGCTTCTGTCTTGATACAAAAGGATTAGCATAAGCGCTCGGGCTTATCTTGGATATCTGATTGAAGAAACTGGACAGTGAAGCAACAAACACGGATAGAGTGCTGAAATGCTGCTGTACTGATTCAACAACTCTTGAGGACTTCCTTTCAAATCCAAGATTAAGCTTCCATCTTGTCCCATCAGAAAGAGGGTTTGTGTTAAGTCCTTCTTCAGGATAAGCTGTGCGGTTCACATTCTTAAGGATGTCTGTCTCATAGAATCCAGTCATTGTCAGATCATCATTGAAGTTCCTGTAATTGCCGCAGTCTCCCTGAGAATAGCAGTATCTGGCAGCGCTGTCCAGCCATTCCTGAGGGCAGGTCAGTCCAGTGCATTTCTCTTTCTGATTTCCCCTAAGACAGATGTCTGCACCCTCATTCTCCCAGAACCTGAGTCCTGGAGGCACTTCTGGGATGCACTTTCCCTGAGTCTCAAGATCAGAATCCCAATAACAGTCCCTGAATCTCTTGTCATCACAGCATGATTTTGAATCACATTGCAAACATGTCTGCCATCTGTTGGGCCTGCACACTGCTTTAGACTTTCCTGAGATGAAACCTTCAGAACAAAGCTCCTGCCTAAAGTCCCTGCAATCTTCTATGATGACCTGGCCATTAATGCAACTTTGTTTGTAATGTCTTGTGCCTACATAATCATATCCCTCTCCGACTATAGAATCATAAGCGCACCAGGATTCTCCATGCACTCTTCCCTCAGAAGAGCAGTCATTGCATGCTGCACCAACACATGGCTCTCGTGGCTCGTATGAAGCAGTGCATGAACAGTCCACATCAGGATTGTAGTCTCCTGCAAGAGAGATGCATCTGAGAGGATCCACATTCTTGAAGCACATGTCAGACATGCTGTCAAAGCAGCACCCAAAATAATCTTCTTTCTGCTCAATATAATCACCTGATGTGGGAAGTCCCTGCAAAGCGAACTGGAAAGAATACCCCTCTTTTGACAGGATATATACTCTGTCAGGATAAGGCCTGTGCTTCTCTATTATCACATCAGCCCCATACTTGACCATCCATTCATCTATGTCAAAATATCCAGATGTGACCTCTTTGTTTATTACTGACTGCGCAACAGAGTGGAGCCTTCCAAGAGGATAATCAAGTGTTGACTGATAATCTGATATAGAGATAGCATAATCTCCGAAAGTCATATTGACTGGATAATTGACATGCACCGAGATATCATTCTTGGCAATATCCACATAGACAGTCATCTCTCCTGCCTGGATATTATCCACAAACCTCTTGAACTCAGAAAGCTTCACACATTTCTTGATCCTGTTCTTGAACTCATAAGACAGCTCATATTCCATCTGTCCTTTTGTCAGCATTGAGTTTATGCAGCTGTATGAAGGGTCAAGTCCTTCAGCATAGCATAGATAATTTATCTTTGACTTGTTGTAATAGAGAAAGCTTGGTTCTGAAGGCCATAATGTGCCTCCCTGCAGCCCTATCTTGATCAGAGGGTCTTTTGCCTCCTGCTGTATGCATTCCTCTACATAAAGCCTAAATGTGGACTCAAGCTTTGGTCCTGTTAATTCCTCACCTTTGAGCTGCAGAGGGGTTGTGCTTGATATATAACCCACATAGATAGCAGCAAAGACTATTATCAGCACAACAAGACCTATTATCATGAAAGGAGTGATCTGCCCTTTATTAGAAAACCTCTTTTTTGGATACATACTATTTAAACATCCTAGTTTCCTATATAAAAGTTGTGATGGTTTCATTTTATCTTTATTTTAGGGGTTTTGCTTTTCTCCACAGCTCATCAAAATATGCTGCCATGTGTTTTGCCATGGATGTGTGCTCAAAGTAGATGTTTGTCCTGTCTTTCCGGTCTTTTGGATTTATAACAGCGATTCTTGCTTCTTTATCATCCATGATATGGATTCTTATCTCCTCAACATTCAGATATCTGACTTCGCAGCCAATCTTTAAATCCTCTTTTATTAGTTTTAGGGTATCCTTATTCAGAAGAGTAGTTATAAATCTGATCTTAACCCCTCTTTTTATTGCATCAACTAACTGGCGGTGCATAGAATAAGAGCGTTCTTCATAAGTGAAGATATATCTTATCTCATTTACTGCATTCTGGATAAAATAATCATTCAGTGCGAACCTTGCTTTGCCTGAGAGCACCTGTATCTTTTCAATAATCTTTTCTTCTCTAAGAGGCCTGCCAATCTGTTTTATTTCTTTGATGATTTCATCTTTAATGCCTGAAAGATCATCAACTTTCTGTTTGACAAGATTATTGATTGCAATCTCTGGTTTATTAGCATGGAATATCTGGGGCTTTATGCCCACAATATGGACAAAATCCTTTTCAGAAAGCTTATGTAGGGCCCAGTATACCTTGCCATGAGGCACTTTAGAGAGTTTACTTACCTTTCCTCCTGTGATGGGCCCATGCTGCAGAAGAGCCAGGTATGTGCTTATTTCATACTCTGTAAGGCCTAATTCCTTCAGCTTAGCAATCATACAACCACTTGTAGTTGTTACATACTTTTAAATGTTTCTGATATAGATTTAGTTTTGGGATTGGGGGGTTAGGAAAAAATATATAAGCAGCCACTACAAAAGGGACTTTTATGGCAAAGTATGAAGAGTACGCAAAAGAAGATTGGATTCAGAGTTATGCGGGCAAATGGGGTTTCCTTAGCAGCTCATTCTTTGGATATTTCCATACAAAGTTATTCAAGGAATATCTTGGTTTTGGGCCTAAGACAGTCATAATGATAATAAGGAAGGGGTTCAGCAAAGGCAACTTCAAGAAGAAAGAGCTTGAGGGAGTCTCAAAGAAACTTGCAGGAATCCTGATAAAAGACAAGAAGACATCGGATGAATGGAGTTCAAGACTCAAGAAAAATGCAGACAAGTTCAGAAAGTTTATGGAAAAAGAGAAAGGAAAGGCGATGTCTTCAGATAAACTAGATCAGTTTGAAAAAGTATACAGTGATTATTATGTGATACACAGATGCGTGAAGCAGGTTCCTGACCAGCTGCCACCAGACCTGCTTGATGAACTGCTTCCTGTTCTTGAGAAGGCAAGACTTTATTCAGAGAGTGTTTTTGATTTGTTTGAGGAATTTATCTATTCATTTGCAGATGCAGTGGCCAAGAATACCGGATACACAAAAGAGCAGATTACCAGCATAACAAGAGAAGAGTACTGGGAGTATCTCAAGTCAGGCTCTCTTCCTGACAAGAAACTGCTTGAACAAAGATATGAGAAGACTGCAATGATATTCAAGAATGGGATTCCTGAGATAATACTGGGCGATGAAGTTGACGAACTGGAGACTTCTCTTCTTGGGTCTTTTGAAGGAGTACTTAAAGGCAAATCAGCTTATCCAGGAAAAGTCAAAGGAACTGTTAGGTTGATATTGGATCCTAATAGGGTAGGGAATTTCAAGAAAGGAGACATCCTAGTCACAGGCATGACAAGGCCAGAATACCTTCCCCTCATGGAAAAAGCAGGAGCAGTTGTGACAGACGCAGGAGGCATACTCTGCCATGCAGCCATTGTCGCGAGAGAGCTTAAGATTCCTACAGTGATAGGCACAGAGAAAGCCACAAAGGTCTTCAAAGACGGCGATAAGGTGCTTGTGGACGCTGATAAAGGCATTATAACAAAGAGTTAGTGTTCTTGAACATATTTTTATATATAATTCATATATAAAACACTAATACCGAAACGTTTATAAATAACCTCTTATCCAGATACTCTTGAACGGCCATAGTGGTGTGGTTTACCTGTACCCATTCCGAACACAGCAGTCAAGCATGCCAACGTTCTCGGTAGTACTGCACTTCTGTGCGGGAAGCCGAGGAAGCTGTTCACCTTATATTTCTAGTAAGAGTATATTGATTTTAAATTTGAATCTTGCTAGCATCACATGGAGAGGGATTGAGCGAAGCGAAATCCCTCACTAATCTATGTGTGCACGGAGTAAAGCCGTGCCGAGGAAGCTGTTCACCTTTTTTCAATAATTCTCTGAGATATCTTGAATATAATGATAGAATTATGGAGTTCTCATTCTTATCAGATTCTAAGAATCAATATTATTCCTAATAATAGAATTCAATGGGCATTTCTTTTCCAGGCTTTGTCTTTACCACAACTTTCTGTCTTGATTGCAGATATTCTGCAAGATTGAACCCTCTTGCCAGGCTAAGTACCTTGGCAGGAAGCTTGTTAAGACCAGGATTCTTTTCCAGTATGCCATCCAGGGTTTGGTATCCCTCCTCAAGCATATCTCCGAGAGCAGAAGCAGGCTCGATATCCTTTGTCCTGCCGAAGTATCTTTTTAGGGTTTTGAGACCTGAAGTATAAAGAAAAGAAGTACCATTAGTGTTGAATAGGATAGGCTTAACAGCCCATATTGACCCATGCCTCACTCTTGCATTCATCTGCCTTAGAACTCCCGGATCTTCTGGGCCTCCAAGAAATACATAAGCAACAGTGTCAAAACAGTATCTTGGGTTCATCCTTTTAGGGTCAACTACCCATATCTGCGCATCAGGAGATCCTTGAGATCTTGCAGCATATACTCTCTGCGCTTCAACAACCCCCTCAAATTTCACTGGATATATCAATTTAAGTCACTTTTTGTAATAAACTGGGAATAATAAGTGATAATATTTAAATTTATTCAATGTCAATCATAACCTTTCCTTCCTTCTCATTTATCTCTTTTATCACTTTGTGACCTTTAAGCTTTTCCTTGATCTCTTTCCAGCTGTACTTCTTGCTTGCTTTGCCAAGCTCATCAAGGATATCCTTGATCTCTGAGTATCTTTCATAGATGAACTCGCCTTTTCTCTGGTCCTCTTCTGCGCTGTTCTTCTGTTTGAATATGTTCTTCTCCTGCATCTCTATTGATTTCTTTATCTTATCAAGTTCCTTGTTGACTGTCTTCTGCTTCTGTTCCTTGTCTTTGACTATCTGATGGCCAGTTATCACAGAATCAAGGGCTTGATTATATGTTTCAGCTTTCTTCTGACCATATGATTTATATCCCTCAAGAGAGAAAGGCACTATGTCTATCACATCATTGTCTTTCATCACAATCCGTGGATCTGGCTTGTTCTCAAGAAGCTTCCTGAGTGAAGAATATATTTTTTTGCCAGAGACTTCTTTAGGTTTTTTGTCCTTGTCTGTGCTGCTCTGTATGCATAGCTCCTCTGAGTATATGCCGCCGAGCCTGATATCAAGTGCAAGAGCCTTGACTATTGATTCCTGCTCTGAATTCTTTAGCAATGCACAGAACTCATCTTCTCCTATCTCAAAGAGATTGTGCTCTTGATTTGGAAACAGATACTTCTGGCCTGATTTTATCTCCCTGTCCTTGAAAGCCTGTATGTTCAGAGGAGAAAGTATCTTGTCATTCTGCACAAGTATTGTGTTGCCTGATCCGAACAGCTCTATGATGAGATTGAATTTGGATTCTTTGGTCTCTAGCTGGATCTGGATTATCCTTTCTGAGCCAAGCTGACTGATGTTCTTGAGAATTGCATTGGAGAGCTTTTTTCTTAGGTAAGTGCAGAAACCATAAGGGTTCTGAGGATTCTCTGGCTTATGCTCTGTGAAGTACATGAACTTGCCCTGTATCCTTAGAAGTCTCTTGCCTGCTCCGGTCTTATGGATCTGGAGGATTATGATATCATTTTCTGGCTGGTATATCTTGTCAATCTTGCTATCTTCAATGCATTTAAGCTCGTCTACAAGATATCTGACTTCTATAGCAGAGAATTCTTTTTTCATCTTAACCACACACCTTATTATCCATTGTGAATCCGCATACCTGTTCCTTGAAATGCGCAAGATCAGCGTAACCGCTTATGAGCACAGAACCATCATGCATTATGATGTATCCAACCATCAATGATTGTTCATATCTCATACTGCTGAAGTCAATACTTACTTCTTCAGAATAAGCCTTGAGGGACTCCTCAGCCCTAACACATGAATTATCACACATATCTGGCTTCAGGAATATGATCTGCACTTGCTTTGCTTTGCTGCTCCCACAAGGGTATTGGCTCAAGAGAATGGCAAATAGAATAGAGATTAATAAAAGAAATAATAATACTGCTGCCAATGCCTTGTGGGTATAGCAGGAATCATGCCTCTTTTTCTTGACCATTTTATGCTTTTAGAAGCATATCAATCACAGCCTTAAAGTCCCTTTCTTCTGCTGCTAGGTCATTTGCCTGTTCAAATGCATTGCCTATCCTGTAATATTTGCAGCCGAACACATAAGTAGGAACTCCACCTTGTTCGCTTTTCTCCCAGAACATCTTCAGATAAGTGTCAGGAACCTTGGTCTCTGGCTCAGGAGTAAGAGTATTGTCACCAGTATCCATCTCCCAGTGATATGCTGCAATAGTGTCTCCATACTCTTTTGCCATGGAGTCAAATGTCTGTTTTATCCACCTGCAATGAGGGCAGGTTGTTGTTGAGAACAATATCACAAGAGGTTTTCCATCTTCCATGCATATCTCTTCATCTATGCTCCTGAATGACTTTCCTGGCTGAGTGTTTGCTGCGCCTGATGAGGCTCCCTGGCCCAGAAGTATCTGTATGTCTGCATTGTCTTTGAGTTCCTGCATGAACTTCTGGTTAGCAAGATAAGATTTAATATCATCCTTGACATCAGAATAAGGCTGATATGTCTCGTTTCCTGTGGTGAAAAGCTCCTTGTTCTTGGCATAGAAATCTTTAACCTCATTATCAGCGATTTCCATCTCTGACAGGCTCTGATTCATGAGCTTTGTTATGATTATCTGCTCTTCAGCCAGTAACTTGAATTCATCAAGAGTCATGTTCTGCTCTTCAAGCTGCTGAATGAACTCATCTTCAGTCACTCCGCCAAGCTCTATGATCTCATTGACCATGCTGATGACCTCTTCTTCAGAAGCACTTATGCCTCTTTTGGCTGCTTCCTGCACAAGAAGCTTTTGAGGTACGATTGTCTCAGTAAGGAATTTCTCACGGGTGATGCCTATCATCCTGTAGGTCTCAGGCACTCTGCTGTATAGCTGATCAAGCTCTTTCTCTGTTATCTTCTCTCCGTTTACGACAGCTGCCACATTCTCTGGTTCTATCGCTGGAAATAGCCGGTCATAGAATACCAGCAGAAGCACGAGCGCCAGGAGTATGAATACTGCAGCGCCAATCTTCCAAGTGTTAGAATTATCTTTTTTATCTGATTTATGGTTGTGTGATTTTTTCTTTGCCAATTTTTATCCCTCTCTTAAATGATTGTATAAATACTTATAAGATGTGGTTTTATCTAGAACATTAATAAATCTTTTGGTGTTGTACTCCTATAGGTTGTCACTGTTTGGTTCCAATAAATATTTATATCAAAGGCCCAATAGTAT
>JAHJCS010000247.1 GCA_018812465.1 Nanobdellota archaeon
AAGAATATATAAATATTTCTATTGGTGCCAAAGTTTTTGCCTTTTTTTATTCTGGCAATCATGAGGGGAGGATATTATGGTTGAAGGAAGTGTTATAATAAATCCATTTGAAGGCGCACTAGTTGCGATTGTAACTCCAATGAATAAGAACGGGAGTGTTGATTATCCTGCTTTAGAGGACCATGTTGAGTTTCTGATACAGGAAGGCATCAATGGGATTGTTCCCTGCGGAACAACAGGAGAAAGCGCAGGACTTACCCATCCAGTGCATGGAAAAGTCATCGAGAGAGTCATTGAATACTCTGGCGGCAGAGTTCCTATCCTTGCTGGCACAGGAGGAAACTCTAAGCATGAAGCAATCAAAAGAACAAAGCATGCAAGGGATGCTGGTGCAGATGGAGCATTGATTGTAGAGCCATATTATATCCGCGCCCAGGAAGTCAATAATGTGAATAAATATTTTGTTCCTATTGCGCTTGCAGTTCCTGGCTTCCCATTGATAGCATACCACGTTCCGTCAAGGACTGGAGCAAGGTTCTCAATGTTCACACCAAGAGAGCTTGCAAAGATACCTGAGTATGTAGGAATAAAATTTGCTTCTGAACTAGTTACAAGGAAGATTGCAGAAGAAAAAGGTGCATCCTACTCAGGAGAGCAGATAATAGAGGAATGCGGGGATAAGCTTGCATTATATTCAGGAGAGGATGCGCTGAACCTTGAATATCATATGATAGGGGGCAGAGGCTGCATCTCAGTCACAGCAAATGTAAATCCATCTGATGTTGCAAAAGTTTATAGGCTATTCAAAAAAGGTGACATTGAAGCTGCTCAGGAATTACAGCAAGAACTTGGAATGCTGAATAATGCAATGTTTGTCGCAAACAATCCTGATTCAGTAAAGACAGCATTGTATATGATGGGAATGATACAGCCTTATGCAAAGGATCCTATCGGACTTGCTGAAGGAGAATCAAGAGACAGGATAAGAGAAGCCCTGCATGATACTGGGATACATACTGTTGAAGGAAGGTGAAGATGATGATGCAGTATTTTTTCAGGCCAGAGACCCAAGACCAGGTAAAGGATTTCAGAAGAGAAGCAGCTTATGTAGTAGCAATCCTCTCAGGACTCAGCTCTGACTATTCAAGAAGAAGTATTGCAAGAGAGATGGACTGGGGCAGGCTTTACCAAAGGGAAGCAAAAGGGGATATGCCCCCCATTGCAGTAGAACATTACACAGGATGCGACACATACTGCATGAGAATAGGGATGAACGGAACAACTCCTGAGCACAGGAAAGATGTGGCGCATGAGCTTGTCAATAAAGTTCTTGGAAAATATCTGGTAGAACAATGATAAAACCATATCTGCACCAGGCAAACCTTTAAAAACTCTTATTCTTTTTTTATTGTTATGGCAGAAAAGCAGCAGAAACCCAAGAATGATGAATCAGAAACAGAGTCATCCCTGTTCTGGGCAGACCAGATCGCTGAAGAGGTCAAGCAGAGAGTAGAGAAAGACCCTAAGCTCAAGAAGATTGTGAAAGAGAAAGGCTATGTTGTCTATGATGAGAAGACTCCTTCTGGAACAATCCATGTAGGCTCTGGAAGAGGCTGGGTCATCCATGATGCGATTGCAAAAGCAATGAGGGATGCAGGATTAAAAGCAAGGTTTATCCTCAGCGCTGATGATATGGATCCTTATGACAAGCCAAACAAAGAGCTGCCTGAATCCTGGGATAAATATCTTGGAATGCCTTTCAGGAACATGCCAAGCCCGGTTGAGGGTTATGAGAATTTTGGGGATTATTATTTCAGGCAGGTGACTGAAAAGTTCGGGGAATTCGGGATTGACGCAGAGCTTGAGAGCACAGGAGCATGCTATGAGAGCGGAAAATTCAACAGTGCAATAAAGACAATCCTTGACAGCAATGAGAAAGTCAAGGCAATATTCGAGAAGATTTATGACAAGCCTTATGATAAGATTCCTTTCAATCCAATATGTGAGAAGTGTGGCAGGATAGCGACAACAAGGGCAATAAGCTGGGACCCAAAGAAAGAGACTCTGAAATACAGATGTGAGGAGAATCTTGTCAAATGGGCAAAAGGATGCAGCCATGAAGGAGAGATCTCTCCTTACAATGGCAATGGAAAACTGCCATGGAAAGTTGAGTGGGCTGCAAAGTGGCCTTCAATGGGTGTTGTATGCGAACTTGCTGGCAAAGACCATTTCACAAGAGGAGGAAGCAGGGATGTGGCTATTGCAATATCAAATGAAGTCCTGGATTATCCTCCGCCTTATCCTTCAACAAGGACTGAGATAGGAAAAGGCTATGAGTTCTTCACAGTCGGCGGAAAGAAGATGTCCACTTCAAAAGGAACAGGAGTTGGTTTTGCTGATATCTCAAAGACTCTCTCACCAAAGATGATAAGATACCTGCTCATAAGATCAAGGCCCCACACAGTGCTTGACTTCAATCCAGAAGGAAGGAATGATCTGATATTATTGTATGACCGGTATGATTACACAGAAAGAGTGTACTTCAAGAAAGAGCAGGTTGAGGATAAGGAGTATAACCAGCAGAAAAGGATCTATGAACTGTCTCATGTTGGAGATATTCCAAAGAATATGCCTATCCAGATTCCTCTTGCATTCGCAGCAACAAC
>JAHJCS010000248.1 GCA_018812465.1 Nanobdellota archaeon
ATTCTCCATCCCTGAACTCTGCTGTAGCCCAGTGGATTCCAGTGTATCCTTCTCTTGCTGTGCAGAACCACATCTTATTGCCAAGCACAAACTCACAACCATCAAGCGCAAGCTTTCCTTTGTCCTGCAGGATTATCCTCTTAGGTTCCTGCCATTCATTGCCCTGCTTCTTTGAGATATAGATTCCTGTGACGCCATCAATGACCTGCTTCTCAGCAGGAATCCTGACATCAGGTGTGAAGAAAAAATAGATAGTATTGCCATCAGGCATCATAAAAGCAGAATCCTCTGCTCCTGCTGAATTTATCATGCCTTTGAGAGGCATTGGATCATAATAATCCTGAGAATAGCTCTTTGGAGGAGCTGCATCTGTCTCAGGAGTCATCTTGACTGCATCAGAGGGTATCTTGTTTAGTCTATCAAGAGGTTGATTATCAATAGGCTGCTCTTCTATTACTGGCTCATCCTGTGCAGGAACAACAGCACCATCAGCACTATCCGCAGAGATATCATTGCCAGGAATCTTATTATCCAAATTATCCTGATTATCCTTGCAGCCAGAAAACAGAGTGCACAGACTGCAAAGTAATATAAGAAAAGTGATTGTATAGAAGATTCTTTTCATGCTCACTTCTTCTGCCAAGCGTATGATCTTATCTTAGCTGAATTTCCATAGCCACAGGAGCTGCAGATCTTGGTCCTTTTATGGTAAGTGTGCTTGCCGCACCTTCTGCAGAATATATGAGTCTTCTTTCCAGACTTCTTACCCATAGAGGGAGTTCCTTTTGCCATTTAAATCAACTCAGATAATCCATTCAAACTTGAGGAGATATTATGGTTATTGTGTCTCCCCTTAGGAAAACAGTTCCCATCTTTCTTTTGACTTCTCCGTCAGCTCGCTCTTCTGCTTCCTCAAGCACGACATTTATGTGAATGTCAAAAGCCCTTAGCTTTCCAACATACTGCCTGCCGTTCTTAAGATCTATTATTACTCTCTTTCCTCGTGCCTCATTCAAGGCATCTAATGGTCTTGATACTTCACTCATAGTTTAACACCCCAAAAAAATTAAGCATAATAGCTTGGAAAAACAGACCATTTATAAAGCTTTGGATTGCTGAAGCATGGCCCCAAACAATAACCTTTTTAAATAGGTGCTTTCTCCTTTGCTGTTATGGTAGTTATACACAGAAGATCCATGAAGAAAATGTCAGGGGCCAGGAAAGTCCCTTTCAGGAAGAAAAGGCTGTTTGAGAAAGGAAACAGACCTATATTAACGTCTCTTGGAGAGAGAAAAGTTCAGCTCTCAAAGACAAGAGGGGGCAACCTGAAGGCAAAGCTCCAGAGGACTGATATAGCTAATGTCCTTGACAAGAAGACAAAAAAATTCTTTAAATCAAAGATAATCAATGTAGTGGAGAATCCTGCTAACCGGCATTATGTCAGGCGAAATATAATCACAAAAGGCACAATAATAGAGACAGAGAAAGGAAAAGCAAGAGTGACTTCAAGGCCAGGCCAGGAAGGAACAATCAACGCTGTGCTGATATAAAATAAATGTATTCTGAATTAATGTAATATTAGGATAATATTAACAGTTATATCCAGTCACTGATTCCTGCCCCCTGAATTATTTAGATTAAGGAAGATTAAACAAAATTCCATGACCTAGCCAATCTAACCAAAAATTTATAAATCCCTCAAACCTTTTTATTATTATGAAGATAATAATTATAGGCGGAGGCGCAACAGGTCTTGCGCTGGCTAATCTGCTTTCTGAACATGAGAAGATAACCATAATAGAGAAAGATGAAGCAAAAGCCAAGTCTATAGCCAACAAGACAAGTGTTCTGGTAATACAGGGTGACGGCACTGACCTGGCTGTGCTAAAAGAGGCAGGTATTGAAGAGGCAGAAGCATTCATAATAACTACAGGAGATGACAAGGTCAATCTCATGGCATGCGAACTTGCCAAGAGTGAAGGCGTCAAGAATATAATATCTCTTGTCAATTCCCTCCAGAATGAGAAGCTTTTCACAAGCATAAACATAACATCTGTTGTCTCAGTTGTCGCTGCAAAGGCAAATGCAATAAAATGGGCTCTTGATAATAAGGCAGTCACAGGAAAAGCTTCAAAAGTAATCGAAGAGTCTTTGGCAGAGGATTCCAATAAATAAGATCTCTGATCAGGTAAA
>JAHJCS010000249.1 GCA_018812465.1 Nanobdellota archaeon
ATATATTTGGTTTTTAAAGGTTTCTTAACACATTCAATCATGCTTGATCTTCAGATACAGCTGATACACTACAATAAGCCCGAATATGCTGTTCATTATCAGCACAGGCATGCTTGATATCAGGTATCCATAGGTTACCCAGAATATTGTCCCTAACAATGTAGCAAGTATCATGCCAAGTGAGAGGTCTCCAACGCTTCTTGTCCTGTAGGACTTCACAACCTGGGGGATGAAGCTTATCATTATGAACAGCCCTCCAAGATATCCTATTATCTCTGTTATCATCTGATCATACCTTTGATGAATCCTATTGCATACATAAGATGCTGCACTGGCAGAAGAACTAGGGCAACAAGCGAGTAATGCATTTTTGTTTTCTGCACAACACTTATTGTTGTCAGCATGTCAGCAGCAGCATACATCCCAAGAGCAAAAGCTGTTGTGTAGAATGCTGTCAGGTTATAAAATGAGAATGCAACCAGCACTAAGAAACCTATAAGAGCAATTACTGGAACAACCCCATACCATCTTATCCTCAGGAAGTCCATGTTCCTGTGCTTCTTCCATATCCTTGAAGTAGCTTCTCCATACTTAAACATCCTTCTCACAAATCCTTTGAGATTATTTGTCCTGTGATGCCACACAATCGCGTCAGGTATGGCAAGGAACTTCACTCCCCTCATGCTCAGCTTGTAATTGAATTCTCCGTCCTGGCCGACAATGAGGTTCTCGTCCTGCTGCTCTTTATTCCAGAGCCCTGCCTTGTACATTGCATTGCAGTTAGGAAGTGAAGGCACTATCTGCTCTTCTCCTTTCACAGAGACCTGCGCTGAACCTCCTCCTCCAAGAAGAGTCTGTTCCATTGCACCTATTGTCTTTGCAAGCCTGTTGTCTGATTTAGGCACAAGGTTAAGCCCTCCTATGACCCCTATCTCTTTTTCATCTGTCTGGACCTGCTCCATCCTATCAACCAGTGTCTTAAGCCAGCTCTTCTCAGCAACACAGTCTGCGTCAGTGAATGCAAGATACCTTGCTTTGCTGCTTGCCTTAGATGTTCCTAGATTCCTGTTTGCAGCAGAGCCTGCTTTCTTTGATTGAAGAATCCTTATCTTCTTAGTGTAAGGTTTCAGGGCTTTTCTCACAGAATCAGTCACATTCCTGTCCATGACCACAATTATCTCATAGCAGTCCTTTGGATAATCAAGATTAAGAAGTGAAGCAACACATTCAGTTATGTACCTGCTTTCGCTCTTCACAGGAACTATTATCGAGATAAATATCTTATTGGACGCCATTTTCTGCATTATCCTGTGATTTCACAAGTTCTTGGAGTGCTGTCTCATTCAGGTTTATCTTGAAAAGCTTTTCGTCATATCTTCTCAGCTGCAGGGCGCTGAACTGATACACTTCATTCTGTGCATGTCCTATATAGGATATTATAAAATATTTTGAAAGCAGGTCCCTCTCCACAGGTGTCATGAAATAGAATGATGACTCGACAGCATACACATTTGTCTTATTGAGCAATGTGTTGATCATAAAGTTCACATTCTCTTCTCCTCCACCAAAATATTTTGTGTTCCTATGGCCATACCTTGTTATGAACACATAATTGTCTCCTGAGTAGACAAGAGAATTTGGTTCTGTGCTCATCTCAACAAATTCAGCAAACTCTTTCTGGCCAGAATATTCGTGCCTTGCTTTTATCAATGGATGTGCTACATAAAACAGGGATCCCATAAGTACAATCAATGCTGCAATCCCTATAATCTTGTGTTTTTCATACCCCCATTCACATCCAAATGCCATCAATATACATAATGGAGCAAGCACAGGGATAAGGAATCTGCTGTCTACAACAGTCAAGTTTCCTATATAAAAGAACATGATTGCAAACCACACACCCAAAACAGATAGTGTATATATTCTCCTTTTCTTAAGAAGATAACTCACTCCCCCTAATACTCCAATCCATCCTAAATATGTGATGGTTGTGTTCATATAACTAAAAGATACAGGAAGCTGTACACTGAACAATCCAAGCCATCCTCCTCGTGTCTCTATTTTCATCATAGCTAGGAACCCGCTAATACCTCCAAACATCATCACTCTTGGCCCCATCAAAATAAGCAGAATACCAATAAATGGAATACAGAATCCAGCAATATTGATTAAACTCAATTTATTCTTATTAAAGACTAATTTTTTGTTTTTTATTCTAGGTGCAATATAAAGCATCGCGAATGGAATAAGTATGAATGCTCCATCAATTGGTCTTGTTGCTATCGCAATACCTGCACATAATCCAGATCCTATCAGATACTTCCATGAGTCCTTTTCTCCAGCTTCTAAGACCAACCAGCCTGCCAATAATGAAAAGAACATCGCAATAGAATGAGTCTTAGGATATGTTGTTGCAGAAAGCCATAACGGTGCAACAGAAAAAAGCAGAGCTGAACCAAATGATGTGAATCTGCTGGGAAAGAGAT
>JAHJCS010000250.1 GCA_018812465.1 Nanobdellota archaeon
CGACTAATGAGCTGAAGAAATATGGCCTGAAGACTTCAGGAGGAAATGTTCCTGTGGCTTATCTTGTAGGACTTCTTGCAGGAAAGAAAGCAATTAAACAGGGAATAAAATTTGCTGTGGCCGATATAGGCCTCCATCCTTCAACAAAAGGTTCAAGAGTATATGCAGCTATCAAGGGTGCAATAGACGCAGGACTTGAAGTGCCTGTATCAGAAGAGATACTTCCTTCAAAAGAGAAGATGGAAGGTTCTCTTGTGGATTCTTATGCAAAGATGCTTAATGAGAAAAAGGTTGCAGGACCTTTCTCAGAATATCAGAAGAACGGCATAAAGCCAGGAGAGATCAAGAAATACTTTGAATCCATAAAGAACAAGATAACAGGAGGATCATGATGAAAGAAGAAAAATCACAGGATGTCGAAGACAAAATTCTTGTTGAGCAGGATATCGAAGAGGAGGTAAAGTTAGAGACAGAGAAAGAGGTTATTGAAGATGCCCCTCATGATGCTGAAGAGCTTGTTAAAACACTGCCTGTGAAGAAAGAGATTGAAGGATGGAAACCCAAGACAGAACTCGGCAGGAAAGTCCTTAATGGAGAGATAAAGAATATAGAAGAGATCCTAAACGAAGGAAAGATCATACTTGAACCAGAGATAGTTGATGCTCTTATGCCTGACTTTGAATCAGAGCTTCTGCTTTTCGGACAGTCAAAAGGAAAGTTTGGAGGCGGACAGAGAAGAGTCTTCAAACAGACACAGAAGAAGACAATGGAAGGCAACAAGCCGAAATTCTCCACTATGGCTGTAGTAGGAAACAAGAATGGTGTTGTGGGACTAGGCTTAGGAAAAGCTAAAGAGACAGTGCCTGCAAGAGAAAAAGCTTTCAGGAACGCTAAACTTAACATGATCAAAATAAGAAGAGGCTGCGGCTCATGGCAGTGTGGCTGCAAGACACCTCATTCAATACCATTCAAAGTAGAAGCAAAAGTAGGCTCAGTGATTGTCAAGCTTATGCCAGCTCCAAAAGGAAAAGGATTATGCATCCAGGAAGAATGCAAAAAATTGCTGAGCATGGCAGGCATAAAAGATGTGTGGTCAAAAACAAGCGGAAAGACCTCAAGCAGAGGAAACCTCATAATGGCATGTTTTAATGCTTTAAAGCAGCTCATGGAAGTAAAGACACAACCAGAGCATAAAGAAATATTAGGAATCCAAGAGGGAGCAATCCAAAATGAGTGAGACAAAAACAGAAAAGAAGGAAAATATGGAGCTTGTCGCAGTTGTGCTTGTGAGAGGCCACATTGACCTGAACAATGATGTCAAAGACACTCTGAATATGCTCAAGCTGTTCAGGAAGAACTATTGTGTGGTTCTGGAAAAGACATCACCAAACATGGGAATGGTCCAGAAAGTTAAGGACGTAATAACCTGGGGAGAGATAGACGAAAAAACACTCAAGATCCTTATAGAGAAAAGAGCAGAGAAGAACCCAAAAGACTCTACCAAGAACAAGAAATTCTTCAGGCTGCAGCCTCCAAGAAAAGGTTTTGGAAGGAAAGGGATAAAACAGCCATTCAACAAAGGAGGCGCTTTAGGGTATAGGGGAGAGAAGATAAACGACCTTATTCAGAGGATGCTATAATGACAACTCACAAGAAAAAGAAAGTGACAAAATATAGGGGCTCAAAGAGCCATGGCGGAGGAGCCAAAAAGAAAAGAAGGGGTGCAGGAAGCAGAGGGGGAAGAGGAAGAGCTGGCTCTGGAAAAAGAGGAGATGCAAAGAAACCTAGTATATGGTCTGATCCTCTTTACTTCGGAAAGCATGGCTTCAGGATGAAAGGCCATACAGAGAAGATAATCCCTATAAATGTAGGCTACATCAGTGATAAGATAGAATCCATGAAGATGAAAGGCATTGCTTCAGAAAAAGGCGGAGTTTATGAGATAGATCTTGAAAAGGCAGGATACAACAAGCTTTTAGGATCAGGAACAGTCACAAAGAAATTGAAGATAACAGTCAAATATGCTGTGCAAAAAGCAGTTGATAAGATAAAGAAAACAGGTGGAGAAGTCATATTAATAAAAAAAGAAGAGAAAAAGGTAACCTCAGAAACAAAAGAATTAAAAACATCAAAGAAAAATAAGGATAAAGAAGGTAAAGAAGACTCAAAAGAGGAATAGAATGTCTTTATTCAGAACAATACTCACAAACCTTCCTGAGGTTGAAGGTCCAACACA
>JAHJCS010000251.1 GCA_018812465.1 Nanobdellota archaeon
GGATATATGCATATGGAATACATTATTCCTATTCAAGCAACAATTCTATAGTCAATAATAATGTACTGACAGAAGGATATGAATCCCCTGCGCTCATTCCAGAAGCAGGAGAAGACAATATTATATTTGGGGGCAATTATACCACAACAAACAGCTCTCCTGCAAGCACTGCGCTTTATGTTACTGCTTATGCAAACTTCTCAATGTATAATGTGGTCCTCAATGGAGTCAATCAGAATGACACAAACCTTTACCAGACAAACGGCTCAATAATCAACATGACAAACTGCACATTCAATGACTCCAAACTGTGGTTCAGGCCTTACACAATAAACAAGATCAATGTATTCCATTACCTTGATGGCCAGGTGAATGATTCTGAAGGAAACATGATAACTGGAGCTTATGTGCTTGGCTATGACAAAGATAACACCCTAAGGTTCTCAACAGACACCATATCGGGAGGCATAATACCAAGGCAGAATGTTCTGGAATACCAAAAGACACTGGCAGGCAATGCATATTACACCAATTACACAATCAATGCTTCATATTATGCATTAAGTAATGCCTCACAGATATATAATATCACTCAGAACCTAAACATAACACTGACTCTGGATAACAATGCGCCTACAATAGCCTCAGTTATGCTGAATGCAACATCTGTATCAAACTACACTACAGATAATCTCACAGCAAATCCAGCAGGAGCAACTGATCCAGATGGAGGAAGCACAAAACTGAACTACAACTGGTACAGGAATGGAGTCTCAGAAACATCGCTGAACATGCCATTCACTGCGCCTGACAGCAGCAACCAAACATATGACTTCAGCGGTTTCTCAAGGCATGGCACACTATTTAATGGAACTATGTGGAATGCGACAGGAGGCTATGATGGCTTCGGAGCCTATGAATTCGATGGTGTTGATGATTGGATTGACACAAATAAGAATATTCAGGAGTTCATGAACAGCACAACAAAGACTATCTCTATGTGGATAAAACCTGTAGATTCAAGTCAACAGTATAATTATGCATATGATGGGCCTGCTGCAATCATGGATGCAGGAGGACATGTAGGAATATTAAAAGGAAATATTTCAGGAGAGGACAAAATATGGGTATATAATTGGGATGGCGATGCAGATATAGTAAGTATGGATTACAATATTGGAGAATGGATGTATGTTACGCTCGTGCACAAGGATGGAATCCTGTATGGATACAAGAATGGAGAATTGGCAGGAAGCACAGAGAGTGGAGCTACACAATGGCTTGATCATCATCTTGAGATAGGTGTCAATAGCTGGAATGCAACAAATGGGTCTATCTATTATTGGAATGGATCAATTGATGAGATAAGAATATACAACCATGCCCTATCAACAAATGAGGTTGCTTTGTTGTACAGCAACAGGACAAACGTAACACACTCAGATGCAACAACTGCAGGAGAGAACTGGACAGTCAAAGCAACGCCAATAGATGAATATGGACTCAATGGAACAGGAGTGATATCAGATCTTATTCTAATAGAGAACACAGCACCAACTCTTTCAAGTGTTCTTATTAATGCAACAACAGCAAGCAATCTCATAAATGATAATCTGACAGCTTATGTCTCTGGAATATCCGATATTGATGAAGATGCTGTTGAGGTGAACTACAACTGGTACAAGAACGGAGTTTCAGATATTATATTGAATATGCCTTTCACTGCTCCAGACCGGTTTAATCAGACATACGATTTCTCAGGGTATGATAATCATGGTGATATGATTAATACCACATGGAATATGACTGGAGGATATTATGGTTCTGGAGCATATGAGTTTGATGGAAACACAAGCCGCATAATCCTAAACTCAAATGACAGTATGTACAACGCAATAGACAATTATATCACAGTGCATGGAAAGATAAAAGTATATTCAGTAGGTGGTGAAACCAATGGTTATCATATCATAACAAAAGGGGCCACTACAGATGGAGGATGGAGGATATCTGTAAACACCAATGGTCTGCTTTATGCAGTATTCAAATCAGTAAGCAATAACGCAGTTGTTCGTTCCAGCCAGTCAACTATCAATCCAGGACAATGGTATGATTTTGCTGTTAAAATGAAAGCTAATACCACCGACATTAATTCAAATGATATCCAGATATATATAAACGGCACATTGGATCAAAATGACATACAATATTATATCACACCTACAGCATCTCCTGCTAAACTGAAAATAGGGTGTAGAGGAGAAGATGGAGCCATAAGCGCATCCTTCTTGAATGGGACTGTTGATGATATACAGATATACAATCGTTCTCTTTCAGTTAATGAGATTCTGCTCTTATCATATAATATCACAAACATAACCCATTCAGATGCAACATCAGCAGGAGATAACTGGACAGTCAAAGCCACACCCATTGATTCCTATGGATTGAATGGCACAGCAGTCTGGTCAAACAGCATCAACATAACAGAGATGCTTATTGCATTCGTGAACCAGACAAATCCTGCAGGAGAGATAATCAATGAGACAGATCCAATACTCGCAAACCAGAACCTCACAATAAGATTCAATATAACAAACATAGGCGGCTCAATCAGCTCAGTCTGGATAAAGATCTGGGAGACAACCAAAGCAGCAGGAACAGTCCTATGGGAAGGACTAATGAACCTTATAGGAGGAATATGGCAGGCAGAAGTGCCGGTCAATGAAAGCTATCTTGATGGAATGAGAAACTACACAGTATTCTTCAATGACACAGCAAACAAGACATATGAAGTTGAAGGCAATTTCAGCGTCAGCGGGATTGCGCTGAGGTCATGCGGAACTCTGGACAGGGCAAACACAGTATATTATCTGACACAGGATGTAACCTCATCAGGAACCTGTTTCACAATAACCTCAGATAATGTCACTCTTGAAGGAAGAGGCAACACAATTAATTATGGAGGAACAAATTCAAACAGTTATGGAATAAGAATAGATGCGAATGATAATGCAACAATAAGAAATGTGACAATAAACGAAGAATATACAAGCGGATCCAATAAACATGCAATATATCTTACTGGATCAAAGAACAATCTGATAGACAATGTCACAGTCCAGACAAAAGGAGCATCTAACAGCCATGGAATATACTTAAGCACAAATTCATACAATAACACAATAATTGACAGCACAGTATCATCATCAGGAGGCACAGGTCATGGAATCTATATTGCATCTGGTTCAATAGAGAACAGGATAATCAATAATACAATCAGCACTACAGGATCAGGCACAGTATATGCATTATATCTATATTCAAATTCAAATACAATAAACGGAAATAAGATCACTAACTCAATTGGCACAGCAGTCTACATAACCGGCAGCACAGGAAATAACCTGACCAATAATGAAGCAAATTCAACAAATGGAAACAGCTATATTGTTTTTGGTTCTACTTCTGCACAGTTTAACCATATAATTGGTCCAGATAATCTTGCAGAAGGAAAGCCAGTGAATTATACATACAATGAGAACAACAAAGTCTATGACTCACTCAATCTGACAAAATATGGGCAGGTCATATTTGCTTACTGCAACAACATCACACTCAGCAATTCTAATCTTACAGATGATGGTCTTAGCATGCTCTACACAAGAAATTCAGAGATAAAGAATAATATCATAAATGCAACAAAAGGATTTGGAATATACCTGTTTGGAACTTCCCAATCAAACAATATATCCAACAATACAATCATGACAAACCGAGATGCCTGCGATTGCATATATGTATATTCCATATCCCATTTGAACAGGATTAGCGGTAATATGCTCACTGCTGAAGGGAGCAGTGCTAGTGGCGTGTACTCTTATAACTCTGATCCGATATTTGTTGATAACAATACAATAACTACCAAAGCCCATGGCATGGAGATGCATCTCTCTGACTCAAGCACAATAAGCAATAATCTGATAACCACAAACGCATCAAATAGCTATGGTGTATTCTTCCAGTCAATGGACCTTCTTAATATGACAAATAATAAGATAA
>JAHJCS010000252.1 GCA_018812465.1 Nanobdellota archaeon
GTGACAATTGAAGGTTCAAGATTCTCAACCCGGGCTGAATCCAACATGTTCAGGCAATGGGGTGCTGATGTGATAAACATGTCAATTGCTCCTGAAGCAATATTTGCAAATGAGGCAGACATCCCTTATGCAGCTGTTGCAATGAGCACTGATTATGACTGCTGGAAAATTGATGAAGAGTCAGTTACCTGGGGAGAGATCCTGAAAGTGTTCGGAGAGAATGTAGAGAAAGTGACGAAGCTTCTTGTAAATGCAATACCTAAGATAAGTGATAAGAAATGAAAGTAATCCTCGCATCAAAATCACCAAGAAGAAAAGAGATCCTTGAGAAGAAAGGCTATGATGTGCATGTTGATGTGAGCAATGTTGACGAGGAGTCTGTCAAGAGGGATGATGTCAGGAAGCTTGTCATGGACCTTGCTAGGATGAAGGCAGAGAAAGTCGCTGAGAGGAACAAGGATTCAATTGTTGTTGCAGCAGACACTCTTGTGTTCTTTGAAGGAGAAGAGATAGGCCAGCAGAAGTCTGACCAGGAAGCAGAGATGACCTTGAGAAGGCTGCTTGGAAAGACTCATGAGGTATACAGCGGTCTGTGCGTGATGAATACAAAGACAGGAGAGATTCTTCAGGATCTTGAGCTCTCAAAAGTCACTCTGAAGAAAGTATCTGAGGATGTGCTGATGAGCTATATAAAATCAGGACAGTACAAGGGAAAGGCAGGAGCATACAACATAGCTGACCCTGAGTTTGAGAGCTTTGTTGAAAGAATTGAAGGCTCACATTCAAATATAATGGGCCTGCCCCAGAACAAGATAGCTAAGATGATTGAGATAATAAAAGGAGGTCAATAAGATGCCGATAAGATCAAGGATAAGGACAGTGCCGCACTGGCCAAAACAAGGAATAATGTTCAGGGATATAACAACACTGCTGAAGGATCCTGTTGGGCTGAAGCTTACGCTGGACGATTTTAAGAAGAGATACAAGGACATGGACATCGATGTTGTTGTAGGAATAGACTCAAGGGGATTCATCCTAGGAGGGGCTCTTGCTTACCTTCTTGAGAAAGGTTTTGTTCCAGTGAGAAAGAAAGGAAAGCTTCCTGCAGAAACTGTTGCTGAGACTTATGATCTTGAGTACGGCACTGACACAATAGAGATACATAAGGATGCTATTGAGAAAGGCCAGAATGTGCTCATCATAGACGATCTTATAGCAACAGGGGGTACAATGCTTGCTGCATGCAAACTTGTTGAGAAGCTAGGCGGAAAAGTTGTTGAATGCGCAGCGATAGTTGACCTGCCTGACATCGGCGGAAGGAAGAAGCTTGAGGCAAAAGGATTCAAGGTCTATGCGCAGTGTGACTTTGAAGGCGATTGAGTAGGTTATCCAATCTGTTCTATAGCTTCAAAGAAGAATCTTACCAATTCTCTTCTTAATTCTTCAATAACCCTTTTATATATTTGTCAATAGGTATAGACCTGTCTATCATTCCCTCGTACATTGCAATGTACATATCCCTGACATCTTTGCTGTGTATCACTGCTCCGAATGTCGCTCCTTCATGGACCATTGAGAGATAGACTGTATCTTCATTCATGAACAATTGCATTGGTATGTGCTCATTAAGAAGGTATATTTCAAGATGATAATTCTTTATCTTTTGCTTGAGATCCTCAATCATGTTCTGCACAAATTCCTCTCCAAAATGCTTTCTTGCGAGAGCTATATGGAAATCAAATGTCTCTTTGCACATCACAGCAATCAGTCTCTTTCCGCTCTTGTGTGCATCAATGTAGGCTTTTGTGACCATTATTGACATCTCATAAGAAGAATGCGCAAGAGTTGGCCTTACTTTTGACACTGCTTTTCTCAGCTTCAGGAAGTCTTCCCATTTCGACGGATAGATCATGAGTGGCATTGACCCGAATCTTGAGAAAGTGTACATCTTCTTGCATGAGCTAAGCATTCTGAGCTGTACATATGTGAACTCCTCTTTAGTCTTTGTTATCTCAATAGAATCCTTGATTTCATTTCCATTGAGCATACTGAGCACAGCTACTTCATCTGTGAGAACCTTCTCAAACTTGCTTTTCATGAAATTCCTTATCTTTTCATCAATATTATCTATACTGTAAAAACAAGGTTTCTTACCCTTTTTTTCGATAAGACCGTAGGAAAGAAGTTCATTGATATAATCATACAATCTCCCAAGAGGAATTTTTGATTTTGCTGATATCTTCTTTGCTGTGAGATCGCTGTTTCTGAGAGATTTAAGTATCAATATCTGTTTTTCATTAAGTTCGCATCTTTTCTTCAGTTCATCAAAGAAGTTTTTCCCCAAGGCCATAATTCAGGTATATCTTTTGCTTATTTAAATGTTTCTTTTTAACACATAAAAACATTTTTTAGTGGGAAACGTATTTAAAGGTTATAGGCTCTCAGAACTATGAATTCAGGGGTTTAGGTGTTATGGTAATGTGTATATCTGGGGTAGCAGGTGCTATAAACTTTTTAGTATGTGAAGATAAGAATAGGTTAGGGTGAGAGCATGGCAGAAGGGAATGAACAGCAATTCACAGTATGTGGTGCAGAGGATGTCTGCGATGCATTCGATGATTATGAGCAGACGAACAGCCTGGGGCATATAGTTGTATCAGCCAGATCCATAGATGAAGCAGTGAAGATGGGCAACAGTCATTTCTATGGGAAGGCACAGGATGAAAGAGCAGCAGGAGGATTCCTGACTTCA
>JAHJCS010000253.1 GCA_018812465.1 Nanobdellota archaeon
TCTGGATCTTCTTTCTCAGTTTTTCAGTATCTGACATCAATTCCCACCCCTTTTTTATATCAATTTTTTGAGTTTAAGCGATCTTAAGCGCAAACACCTAAGAGCGCTGAGACTGTTCATTGCCATAAAAAATATTATTATGCCTTGTACTCTTTTGGCAATGCATCTTTGTCTTTTATGTAAGTATGGAATATCTCATTGATCAGCTTAAAATCAGTGACTTTATTCTTGACAAGCTTCTTTAAGAGCTCTGTCCTTGCCTTGAACTCTTTCTCAAGCGCCTCTTGGGTATAGCCTGTGTTATCTATTATCTTCTGGAATATGACTGATTTGCCGTTATATTCAATTACATCTTTTTGAGGATTCCATGTGAACAGCTTATTGAGATCCACTTTTCCTATATCTGTCTTAACCTCGATTATCTCATCAAGCTCAAGAAGTCTTCTAACATTTCTCTCTCTTCCTTTGATATGGCTTACAACACACACAATATCCAGGGAATCCACAAGTGAAGCAGGAAGATTTATAGGAGCTGTCTCAAGCCTCCTGACCAAGGTAGGTACAGATGCTGCGTGAAATGTAGAGAATGATGGATGGCCTGAAGCCATTCCCTGGAAGAGAACATAAGTCTCATTGCCCCTGACCTCCCCTACAACCACATAATCAGGATTCTGCCTGAAAGTCTCTCTTAGAAGATCGAACAAAGTTATCTCTCCATACTGTACTCCCATTACATTAGGTATTCCAAAACCCATCCTGACAACAGATGGCAGCCAATTTGAATGCCAGATATTGATCTCTCTTGTATCCTCTATAGAGCATATCCTTGCCTCTTCTGGCACAAAATGGAGTATGCCATTCAGGAAAGTGGTCTTTCCAGAAGCAGTCTCCCCTATCACCATCACATTGAACTTATTCTCTATAGCAAGCCAAAGAAATGCAAAGACCTCTGCTGTAGCTGTGCTGAAGCTTATCAGATGGACAGGAGTCCATGGTTCGCTGGTGAACTTTCTTATAGTGAATGTAGGGCCTCTTGTTGTGACATCTCCAGTATAGGTTGCATTGACTCTTGAGCCATCAGGAAGAGTTCCATCAAGCAGAGGCCTTGCGTAGGAGACATACCTTCCTGATTTCTGCGCCAGTTTCTCAACAAAATCAGTCAGGTGCTCTGGTTTTTTGAATATGATATTAGTCCTTAAGTTCTGATATTTCCTATGGACAATGTACAATGGATAATCAACTCCATTGCACTCAATATCTTCTATAAGATAGTCATTCATCAATGGCTCTATCTCATTTAGGCCTATAGAATCCCTGTAGATATAGTACATTATCTTTTGGTATGTCTCCGGGGAGACCTTTGCTCCCAGCTCCACAAGTATTGACTGGACATTCTTCTCAAGATACTGCATGACAAGATTTGACTCCTTTGCTCTTATGAAGCTTACATTTATCATCTCTTCAAGACCAAGTTGTATGAGCCTTAGCAGCTCATCATCAACCTTGGTCATCTCAGGCTCTTCAACAAAATAAACCAGCTCATTGGCATTCTTATCCCAGAAAATGTGAGCATAAGCATAAGGAGGAAGAAGAGGATATTTCACGTTTATCTTCTTGGCATTCTCAAAAGGAGGAAGTTCGACAGCAGTAGGCTTTTTTTCTATAGAGAATGATATGCCTTCTGGAGCAAAAGGCTCTTTAGATTTATCAGAAGGGCTTTCCTGTTGAGGAACAGCAAGGCTGGGTTTCTCTGTTTTACTGATAACTTCTGCTGGGCCAACAGGTGTTTTAGGATCATCAGAAGGAGTTACCCTATTGACAGCTGATCTTACTCTGGATTGTATCTTGTCAACAAAGGATCTCTTTGCCTCAACCAAATAAACACCTCTTTTTACCTTTATACAGTGTAATATATGAAATATATCATGTTTTTACACTTATAACTACCTATAAGGGCATCAGAATCAGTTATTATTTATAAATATTCTTCTTTGTTTTTGTATCAGAATCATATATCCAGGCATATATAGGTTTAGCATGAATGATTAAGTGATAACCCAGATTAAACGATTATTAAACAATTCTTAAGTGAATCAGATAAGATCAACTTTAAGATAATCAGATCTTGAGTCAAGAGTGAAATATAAGGTGTGCAGAACGCCATCTGTCTGGTTTATATAAAACATCACAGTAGCTGACCCAAGGTCATATCCTGGCTGGACTATCTTTGAATAACCATCTGAGTCAATAGAATTGTCATCTATCATGAAGCTGAATGATCCTGATGCAGTCCCATTGTTCCGGTTGTAAGTTAAGTATTGAATTATAGAAGTTGAGTTTACAGAGCCATAATCTGACTCATTTCCTATCTTGCTGAACACTGCTTTGATATAATAATTCTCCAGTATAAGCTGGTCATTGCTCTCATAGGCATCAACATCAGAATCAGATCCAAGCCTCAGATTGCCCAAATCTATTGAAGTTCTTGGCTGGATCACAGGAGACTTGGTGTCCATCTGCCATTTAAGCTGGCTATTGCCCAGGGTAAGCTCTCCTTTTTTGATCTCAAAAGGCACAATCCTCTGTGAACCAGGACCTGCATTGCTGACATCCATCACATTCTTATCCAATGCCACAAAGTTGTCACGCGTCTGAATAAACACTGATTTATCCCTCAGATTCTCAAGTATAGGTGTTCCTCCCTCAAGCACAATGACAATGACTATAGAGATAAGAAGTACATAAAGCACAGCAGATATCCAGATTTGGGATTTCTTTTTCATGATGCCACATCAATTGTCTTTGTTATCTTGATTATGAGATATCTCAAATAAACCTCTGTTTTTATATTTTGCTGTCAAACAGAGATTTATAAGGTTATTACATGCTGCTTTGGATACTGCAAGATACTATATCTGTGATAGAGAGCTACAGGAAGTCTCTATAAACAAAGAGACCAACATGAGATATCCTATTAACATCAATAGTTCAAGGCTTTACAGGTATTAGTCCTGATGCTGCACTGCTTAGCGTTGTAGTCCTTACATCCTTTAGGATAAACAATAAAAGTGTCCTCAATGACAATATCAGTTATAACAACATTCTGCTCATAATCAAAAAACTCTGAAAGAGGAACTTCAGTCTCTATTCCTTCTACTGAGATGACCAGATTCTTGAACCTATCAATATCAGAGGTTCTCAGATTAAATGAAAATTGAGGAAAAGAATATGTTAACTTGTTCAGGGAGAAACTAAAAGAGCATTCAAGAGAGCTTTTTGTTGTGTCTGTGGAAGTCCTTGTTCCGGATGAATATATATTATAGATATGCACTCCAACAAAAAAAGCCAGAGTAAGAAATAATCCAAGAAGAAAGATATAAAGAGTTATCTTCTTTGTCTGTTCAGCCATATTTATCCGGAACAGGGGTAAATGCCCTCAATCTTCAGCACATTCTGGGCGCACCATACTCCTTTCTCCTCTACAGTGATCATTGGAGTGAATCTGACCTGCTGTATTGAGCCGTTACCTTCAACTGAGTAATTTATATACCTTCTTTTAGGTTCAGCTGTCTGGAA
>JAHJCS010000254.1 GCA_018812465.1 Nanobdellota archaeon
CCACGAGTTGTTTATCTAATCTTCTTCTCATCAGTCACTTACCTTGCACTAAATCCAGTTTTCACAATGAAAAGGATAGGTATGAACACAATATCTGGAGTTGATATACTCACAAACAGCCTTGGGCTAGAGAATCTTGCGATGATTACAAGCATCACAGCTGCTGCAGGCATCATAGCTTTGCTGTTCACCTTCAGCCATCCTCTCAGGAGAGGCATAAAGTTTGCTATGTTCACTTGCCTGGGAGCTTTCTTCGGCTATTATATCACTATTTTCTCAACAGATATAATACTATTCTACCTGAGATCAATTGTCAATGGAGTGCCTGAATTTGTGAAATTCTATTTTGCGATTTTCCTGATTGCGACTGCGCTGTTCTATTCAGCAGGAGGATTATACTTTATTTATATATCATTGTATAGACTCCACAAGAGAGAGGTCTAAAGAACCTTAAACCTGCTAGATTGTATCTATTTAAAAGTACTAACCTCTTCGAAAAGTTTTTAAATGGATAATGAACAATCACGCTCATGATTAATGACCTGGAAAAGAGGATTATAAGGGATAATATAAGGTTTCTTAGAGATAATTCTGAATATATATGCGAACAGGCCCTTGATCTGATATTATCTCATGAATACAATAAAGACAGGGAGCCTGAAGATATAAAAAATGTGTCAAGGGCTTATTACAATGTTCTTGTTGATGCAATAGACCCAGATAATGAATTCAGCATGGATGATATGGTCCAGACAATAAGGAGGTTCTCAGAGCATAACATTGACAAAGAAGAAGGGCTGGATATGATACTCCCCATACAGAATAATATGAATGTCATTAACCGCATTATACTAAGCAAAGTAACTGCATTCTATTCAAGGAATATTGTGGATAAAGGAATTGAATTTATAACTGATGCTGCCAAGAAAGATCCTGATGCAATGGAGAATGTGAGAGAGGGCCTGTTCAACAATATTCTTGGCAATGAGTCAGTGATAGACCGATTCAAGGATGCTTTCAACATTGCTTCAGAAGCCTATATCCAGCCTATACTTATACATGCCAAGACAAGCAATCATCAGGTAAAGAAATTTGTTGAAGAGATAACAGATGGTGTCTATAATATTGATCCTTATGGAACATTCACTTCAGTGAACCAGCACCTCGCAGAGATATTTGGATATGAGAAAACAGAAGATATGCTCGGGCTGAACTTCAGTCAGTATACTGATGAAAGCACTACAGAAAGGCTTAAGAAAGAATTCGGGAAAGTGTGGGAATCAGGAGGCACATATCAGCCAAGGCTGATAGAGTACAAGATAATAAGGCCAAATGGAGAAGTGAGATATATCCAGATATCCACATGGCTGCAGAAGGATCTTGAGGATCATAGAAAAGGATTCCAGGGTATTGTGAGGGACATTACTGACAGCAAGACAGCTGAACGCAGTCTCAGAAATAGCGAGAAGAAGTACAGGCTTGTGACTCAGAACCTGTCCGGCATAATATTCACGACAGATATGGAAGGCAATGTCACATTCTTGAGTGATTCTATAAGATATAATCTGGGATATGATCCTGAGAATCTAAAGGGCAAGCCACTGCAGTTCCTGATAGATGAGATTATCTCAGATGATTCTAAAAAAAGAGTGCAGAAGTTGATGCATAAACAGCCAGTCAAGAAAGATCTCAGCAATATTGTTGAAGAGCTTGAGGTAAAGACAGCAGATGGCTCATCAAGATGGTATGAGTTCAGGATAAAACCATTCTATGACTGCGGAGATACCCCTATAGGCATGATAGGTGTTGCAAATGATATCACAGAAAGCAGGGAGATGGCGAATCTCGCTGATGTGATACTCTGCAAGATAGGTCTTGACGGAAAATTCACTTATGTAAACAGGAAAGGTCTTGAGACATTCGGCTACACCCAAGAACAGGTTGATGAAGGCATCAAAGTGCTGAGCCTGATACACCCAGATGACCAGAAAAGTGTTCTCGAAGGCATTGATGAAGTGCTTAAGATGCAGGCCAATGATGATCCAGTGCCCAGGTCTTATAGGATGATGAAGGCTGACGGAACAATAGGCAGTTTTGGTGTCTCATCCAGACC
>JAHJCS010000255.1 GCA_018812465.1 Nanobdellota archaeon
ATAATCAAGATGTTTTGCTCCATTAGGAGAAACACTAGGCATCTCAAAAGGCTTTTTAAGCCTTCTTCTCATCTCAGACCTTCTCCCCTCAAGCTTGTCTTTTATCTCATTAGTGTACATCAGCCCTGAAATTATTATCCCGTCAGCATAAGGTGTGACCTGCTTTGCGAATTGCTCAACACTTTTCTCAGTAACCCATTCTTTGACCAAAGGTCTCATGTAGACCAAAGTGGGTATGCCCATATCACTTGACCTTTTTATCAGCTCAACGCGATTCTTTGCAGGAGCTCTTTCTATTCCATCAGGAAGATTAGCATAAGAGACTATGACTACTGGCCTGAGCCTTCTAAGCTTCTTTATTGCTTTCAGTGTTGATTTCTCAGGCAGGGTCTTTGTTATCAGTCCAACTATGTTGTGATACTTCTTTTTCTCAAGGCCTTTGAGTATCTCAACAAGGTCCTTCTGGTTCTGAGGAAGGAATGGATCAGAGAAGTTATACATTGCAAGAGGCTGCTCTTTTGTTATCATGCTATGGCCTACAATCATATCAATGGTCATCTGAGGGCTGTATTCTTTCACAACACCATTGCCCACATACCAGCTGTCTTTTTCCTGTACACAATAACCACAGTCCCATATGCACCCATAGCTGGGGTTAATAGAAGTCCAGGTATTCATGAATTTTATAGGGTCATAGCCAACAGAATGCTTAAATTCCTTTTCTTTCTTCTTGGATCCGAACATGATTATTATGATAGACTGTAAAGATTTATCAGTTATTATAGGATTTCCAAAGGAAACACAGAAATTTCGGAATATCTTCCTGATATCTGCAAGACCTTCGTTTTAATGACAGTTCTGCGAATCCTCTGCGGTTTAAGTGGAAATTAAACATATAAGAGAAAATATTTAAATACATCAGAAATACATCAGAGTGATGAAAAGAGGATATACATGCAACTTGCACTAAACCTGATAAGCGAGAAAAGAATTCTAGAGTTGATAAAGGCTTCTGAAGAGGATGAAGACGATTCCTCAAAAGAGGAAGAAGAGGAAGAGATCATCCATAATTCTCCTGAATGCCTTGATATTGACAATGAGACAGTAAAAGAGCTTGAGCATAGGATATCGCAGAGTCATGAGAACCAGTCAAAGAACATGTCTAAGTCATCAATTAAAGACAACGACCTTTCAAAAGACAGGACAATCAAAGAGATTGTTGACAAGTTAAACAAAAAATTCAATAGGAAGCAGAAGAGCCCAAAAACAGGCCAGTCACGCACTGAATATCTTAAGCAGGAATTCTTCAATAAGAGCCAGTATGGCATTGATATCTCAGAACTGTTTGGTTACCTGAACACAAAGTCAACTACAGACATCTACAAGGCTTTCTATAATCAGGCAAAGGACAATGTCTACAATTTTGATGATGAGATGCTCAGCAAAGAACAGCAGGAGAAAATAGTCAAAATGACCAAGCTTGCCAGGTACATGGGATACCAAGGAAACACAGAATACTGCACCCATGAGTCAATTGATGCCCACACAAAAGAGAAATGGGCCTTGATAAGGAACATCTGTTTTGTGCACACACTCACTATGCTCAGGTATGAGATGTCCTTGTCATAAATATTTTGAAGCCTATTAATTACATTCTATTAAGGTTTAGTCAGTATCTTCTTGTCATCTTTCTGAGACTAATCATATACTTTCATATATCCCCCATATATGACACTCCTACTAAATAGCAAAAGCTTTATATATAATCAATGCTTTTCCAGTTGTTTAGGGTGGTTCAAATCAGAAAAAGCACAAGTCTAGGGGTTATATTGGTTGTTTTTGCAGTTCTTTGTACAACAATGGTTCTAGCTGAGGATCTAATGATCCAAAGCTTTGAGCTTGATTCTACAGGAGAAGATATAGAAGTCAAACCAGGAGAAACCCTAAAAGTCTCATTTGATGTGGTAAATGTAGGGACAGATGATCTTGAGGATATCGAAGTTGAGATGTGGTTTGAGAGATCAGGAACCAAACTTGAAGATGCCAATGGAGATAAGATCAGACCAACATTTGATCTGAATGATATTGATGCAGGTGATGATAAAAGTGTTGATTATGAGTTCAAGATTCCATGGGAAGTGGATGATGGTGACAGATGGGAGATATTTGTCAAGCTCAAAGCAAGAAACCCAGAAGACAGCTCAAGAATAGACTTTGAAGAGAACCCAGGATATTTCAGGGTAGAGAAAGAGAGCCATGAAGTTCTTGTTATTGCTTCTTTTGAGCCTAATAATATAGACTGCGGAGATAATGTGAAACTGAATGTTGAGGTCAGGAACATAGGCACTAATGATGAAGATGATGTCAATCTCACATCAGTGAATAAAGTAATAGGCAT
>JAHJCS010000256.1 GCA_018812465.1 Nanobdellota archaeon
AGCAATGAGGGTAAGGACAAGGATAATCAATGAGTACAAGGAATTATTCAAGAGATATGATGTGCTTGTGTCTCCCACAGTGCCGATACTTCCTCCTAAATTTGGTGAGATTGATAAGCTCAGTTTATTGCAGAATTACATGATTGATGTGCTCACAGTCGGGCCTAATCTTGCAGGACTTCCTCACATGAACGTGCCTGTTGGCATGGCAAAGAAGGATGGAAAAGAGCTTCCTGTTGGAATGATGCTCACAGGAGACCACCTGCAGGAAGGGAAGGTTATACAGGCTGGGGGTGCGTTGAGATGACAACAGACCCATCACCAAATTTCAAATCAGACATCATCATAGGCCTTGAGATTCATGTAGAGCTTGACACTGAGACAAAGCTCTTCTGCTCCTGTTCAACAGAGAACACTGAAGAGCCTAACATGCACACATGCCAGGTCTGTCTTGGCCATCCTGGTGCAAAGCCTGTCCTGAACAGGCAGGCTGTTGAGTATGCAATAAAATTATGCCTTGCATTGGGATGCACAATAAGCAGGAATCTTGTATTCTCAAGAAAGAATTATTTCTATCCTGATATGGCAAAGAACTATCAGATAACTCAGTATGAGATTCCCATAGGCACAGGCGGAAAGCTTAGGATTAATGACGAGAAAGAGGTGGGCCTTGTAAGAGCGCATCTTGAAGAGGATCCAGCATCATTGGTGCATCCTGGCAGCATGGCAACAAGCCCTTTTGTCCTTGTTGACTACAACAGGTCAGGCAGGCCATTGATAGAGGTTGTCACAAAGCCTGAGATGCACTCTCCTGCTGAGGCAAGGGATTTCATGAGAAAGCTCATCACAGTCCTTAATTACATCGGAATATTTGACCAGGACAATTGCATAATCAAGGCTGATGCGAATGTGAGCATCAAAGAATCAGGATACATAAGGTCTGAGGTAAAGAACATAACAGGATTCAAGGAGATTGAAAGAGCTTTGAAATATGAGGTTGAGAGACAGAAGAAATCTTTTGCAGCTGGAGAGAATTTTGTGCAGGACACTCGCGCATGGGATTCAGAAAAAGGTGTGAGTTCAAGGCTGAGGACAAAAGAGACAGAGGCTGATTATGGTTATATACTTGATCCTGATCTTGTTGTGACAGACATCACTGATGATTGGGTAGAGGAAGTAAAAAAGGATATGCCTGAGCTTGCGCAGGACAAGATAACTAAGTTCATTGAGAAGTACAAGATTGACCGGGCTGATGCTGAGGTCATTGCCCAGGAAAGAGAGCTTGCAGAGATGTTTGAGAAAGTGGCCAGGAAAGTTGACCCTGTCCTTGCTGCAAGATGGATGAGAAGAGAGCTTGTCAGAGTGATGAACTACAACAACAAGACTTTTGAGGATATTCCAATAAATGAGACTCACATGATTGAGCTGCTTGAGATGGTTGATAAGAAAGAGATAACAGAGAATGTAGCAAAGAAGATAATTGAGAAGCTCATGGTAGATGCATTCTCACCAAGGGATTATGTCAAGAGCTTAGGCTTAAGGGTGATGTCTGATGTTTCTGAGCTTGAGGATATCTGCAAGAAAGTGATATCAGAGAACAAGCAGGCAGTTGATGAGTACAAGGCTGGCAATGAGAAATCATTCAATTATCTCATAGGCCAGGTCATGAAGTTCACAAAAGGCCAGGCTGCGCCTGGTGAAGTGCATAAGCTACTGCTGAAGCTGCTGTCTTGATTGTTATCATTCTAAGATAATAACCTTTTTATATACTCCTTTATCAGCTCCTATTATGGGGGATGTAAAGCTTATTGGGGGCAAAGGTGCAGGCCTGGTCTGGCTTGCTGAAAATACAGACCTAGGCTTTGAAGTGCCTGATTTTGAGATAATAGACACCACTTTCTATGAAGACTTCATTAAGCAGTCTCTTTTTGCTAGGCTTGCAAGCATGTTGCATGAGAAAGCAGAGCCTGATAAGACTTTCACAGGAGCATTCTCTGTTCCAGGAAGACTTGAAGAAAGATGCAATGTTCTTTATGAAAAGTTCAAAGGTGATAGTGTGGCTGTGAGAAGTTCTGGAGTTGTCTCAGAAGACAGCGATAAATTCTCTGGTGCAGGGATTTATGACAGTTTCTTCATTGAACCAGAAGACCTCACACCTAAAACTCTTCTTGATGCTGTGCTGAAGGTCTATGCTTCTGTGAACAATCCACGAGCAGTCCAATATCGATTGGAGAATTGGCTTGGGCAGGAGACAATGGCTGTGATTGTCCAGAAAGTAGGCAAAGGCTATAACGGAGTGGCAATGTCCAGGCTGCAGGCTCGAGCAGGGATTA
>JAHJCS010000257.1 GCA_018812465.1 Nanobdellota archaeon
TCTTTGCGTACTTTAGCCAGCCTTCTTGTAATCTTATGCGCTAATGTTATAGGCAGCGGCATTAATTCCTTTGTTTCGTTTGTGGCATAGCCAAACATCATGCCCTGGTCTCCTGCACCCTGCTCAGCAGTCTCTTTTCCTTTAGCAGCTTTTGCATCTACACCCTGTGCAATGTCTGGGCTCTGTTCGCTGACTGAGATTATGACACCGCAGCCGTCTGCATCAAAACCATAATCAGGATTATCATAACCAATATCCCTCACTGTGTCCCTCACAATCTTCTGCATGTCCACATAAGTACTTGTTGTTATCTCTCCACCGACAAGCACAAATCCTGTCTTTGTGAAGGTCTCGCATGCAACTCTTGCCTGAGGATCCTCTTTATAGATCGCATCAAGGATCGCATCTGAGATATTGTCGCACATCTTGTCTGGATGGCCTGCTGTCACGCTCTCACTTGTAAAGAAATACTTTCCTTTTCTCATGGTTTAACCCCCTTTAATGTTTTTATTATTTTTGGCTTATTTTTAAATTTTACTGACAAAATATAAAAAATATGGTTTATGAATGGATAAAATCAATGTTCTCTATATAGTTCCTTGATTCCACCCAATGCCTGCTGTGCAGCTGCGATATGGTCTTTAGGATAAGGAGAGTTTCCATTGATCCCATTAAGATATGCAAGAGCAGTATCAGCTGACCTTGCCAAGGCTGGAAGGATATCATCCTTCTGAAGACCGGCCATACCACAGTTAAGGATATTTTGGGTATTCACAATGATTTCCAGTGGATTGCTTGATTTAAGTGCCTGTTCAAGTGTATCTGGGTCAATGTCACTTGGATCTGCTCTATAATTAGAGTATAGAACAGCCAGACCTGCAAGTGTTTGCTGCGCAGCATTGATCAGCCTGACACTGTCTGGGCTTTGATATACAACTTTTTGACTGCCATTATTACCGATCTTACCTGTTTTTAAATGATCAAGATATTCAATTGCCCACGCACACTGTTGTGCGACTGTTGCTGTCCCAACAGGATATTGTGCTGCCTCAACAATCTCATCTGGAGCAGAAGCACTGATAGAATCAATGAACCTTTTCTGTCTTGTCAATCCCATAGATATATGTTTTCAGGCAATGTGTTTATAAATGCTTTTGACAGAAATATTCGTATTGGAATAAAACTTAAACACATCCTAAGAACCTTTTTTAACCACAACATATATAATATTATAACCAATTTATGGCTAAATGTTATTAAATACAGAACAGAGCAGAAGCCTCAGGAGAATCCTTCAGGCCAGCTATAAAAAAGCTGCTGAACTCCAGGATGAGGAGTTTAGAACTTATAAATTTCTTATTTGGCATATGGAAAACATAGCAGAGAAATTAAAGGGCAAAGGTATGGGGTGTGTTCCTGATATTATCAATGAGCTCAGGGCAAACATATTTCTTTCAAAATACGATGACTTTGTAAAGTACATCAATGATTATACAAGGAGGGAAATTTTCATCAAGCAGAAGCTTGATTATGAAGAAAAGGAAATCCTGTGGTTTATGATAAGCAGGGATACACCTCCTTCAAAATTCAAAGTGATCATTAGACTCAAGGAGATTATTCCAAAAAGAAGGGAACAGATTAGATTATACATAAAAGTCGTAGATTTTCTTATAGCATCTATTTCTGAGCCTAGAGGGCTTGAAGAATTACCAGCAGCAATCCTCAGTTTACTGAAATCTATCAGACCAGATATGGAAGATATAGATATGCTCATAGCTAAGCAGATTGCAAGCTTGGAATCTGGTGACCTTCTCTCACTCCTCAATGAGATAAAAGAGGAAGATGATTTGGTGCAGAAGACAAGCCAGACATGGGAAACTGCTTGGGAATCAATAAGAGTTTCATACATGGAGTCAATCATGGACAATAAAGAGATTAAGGAATATAAGAAAATGCAGAAAGGCATATCAAGAAGAGCTTTCTTTAAAAGCGCCAA
Source organism: Nanobdellota archaeon (assembly GCA_018812465.1). Classification (GTDB taxonomy): domain Archaea; phylum Nanobdellota; class Nanobdellia; order Woesearchaeales; family UBA12501; genus WJJV01. The sequence goes on from JAHJCS010000257.1 coordinate 1,997, forward strand.
ATCATTCGGCCTAAAAGCAGCAGGCATTATCGCATTTGGAGGGGCATTAGATGCAATGATACCCTTGCTTGAAAGCAAAGAGTATTTCAGCAGGTATTTTGACTATTCACAGCCCATACCTCAATTTAAATATTCAGATGTACCCTCCCTGCTCAATGAAGAAAAGGTCTGCCTTATAATGAGAGGTTACCCAGACCAATTATCAAGGAGATTTGGTTTTGATACTTTTTTAGGCAGAGAGACAAAAAACTTCTATGCTCTTATGAATATTAAAGGGTACAGGGTATGCTATGTGGAATCTAATCTGTTAAACATATTTGGGAGCATAGCCACTGCTCTTAGTGCTTCACAAAAGATAAAGAAGTTTGTCTTTGTATACCTGGGTCATGGAGATGAATGGGGGCAGCTTTGTATTGAAGAGGATCGCAAAAAATCTCTGTCCAAACGTCAATTATTGGCTATATTAAATAAGATTATATGCAATAAACTTATTATTTTAGGGGCATGCCATTCTGGAGCAATTCCTGATTTCGCAAAAAGCGGGTTTACACAAGAAGTAAAGGATTTCAAGGGCACAATAATAGCAAGCTCAGAACCATATGAAGTGTCCAGAGATGCATTCAGCGGAATGATGGTAGGTATTGATAACTTTCTGAATGTGTACAAGGATGACCCTAACAGAGAAGTAGATCTATCCAGAATAAAGTTTGAAGAAATATACCGCCCTATTGTTGAGAGATTGATTTGGTTTCTCGAGGACGAAGCACATAAAAGAAGTGATTATAGCAGTAGCAGTGTAAAAAGTTCCAAAACCCTGAAACGTTTTTCAAATGATTCTTTTGTGCTGTAACCTGGTTTCTAAAACAAAAAAAGCAAACATTCATGCAACAAAGCTGTCATAGCCAATAAACAGCAAAACACGATTCTTGTTCTATTAGGAATAAGAAAATGTCGATTATGATTGATGATTTTATATGTTATTGTCGATTAATTGATAAGTCTATCCTGCCATTATCCATTTTAGGATAATATTATCCCTTTCTTGGTATAATAAACCAAAACATTTATATATAACTGTATCATTTTAGATACATATGTATCAAAAAAGAAACGGATTGGATGTATTGGCCCTTTTTCTGGGAGACTACAGCAGGCAGCTATATCTTAGGGAGATAAGCCAGAAGGCTAAGATACCCCTCAAGACAACCCAGACCTTTTTGGCAAAGCTTGAGAAAGGCAAGATTCTCAAAAGCACAGTCTCAGGCAAGAACAAGTATTTCAGGCTTAATTTGGACAATATCCAGACAAAACTTATGCTCCAGCAGGCAGAATCACAACAGACATCAAGATTCCTGGAGAAATACCCTGAATTGAAGACATTTCTCAAATCAGCTAAAACAGACAATACATTGATAGTCTTTGGCAGCTTTGCAAAGTTTACAGCAAAAAAGGATTCTGATCTAGACTTGTTGATAATAGCAAAACAAAGCGAAGAGATTCCAAGTCATCTGCTTCCATATAAGATCCATAGGGTTGAGATGACAGAAAAAACATTCATAAAAGCTGTCCAGGATCAGGAAACTCTGATAAAAGAGATAGAAGAGAACCATATAATATTAAATAACCATTCATTTTACATAAACACAATGTGGGATCATCATGGAAAAAGACAAGCTTAAGTGGTTCTTCGGAATAAAAGAAGGATTGAGGATAGTTGAGCCTAATGAAAGGCTTGCGAAGTCCTATCTTGAAGAGGCAAAAGCATCATTGGGAAGGGCAGAGAAGAACTTTGCAGATGGCGATCTTTTATGGACTACTGTGGTCATCTATTATGCAGAATATTATGGCATGTACTCTTTCCTCCAGAGGATAGGCATTAAATGCGAGAACCATTCTTGCTCCATATTGGCTGCAACTTTATTGTTGGGCAAGGACAAGATAAAGACAATCAATGACCACCAGGATAAAAGGATTGATGCCCAGTATTACATGAAGATAGACAAAGAAGACAAAGTAGGGGAAATGCTCAGAACCCGCCCAGCCACTTGATATAAGAATAGAACTGCAATGCATACCCCATCATCCTTTTGTTTGCATCATAAGCAGTATACACTCCCTGTTTTATCAGAAGAGCCTTTGAGGATATCCTGTCTGCGATATCAAGCTCTTCTTTAGGGAGTTTAGATCTTATCTGGCTGAAAGATAATCTTTTCAGATGATCCTCTATTCCAGTATGGAAGAATATACCTTCTTCCATTCCCTGCACAATGCCTTTTATCCTCTCTATCTGCGCTTCATGTATTATGTCCCAGAACATGAACCCAAACTGATCATTGCGAAGTATCATCTCAAAGACAGGACTTATCTCCTGGTTGAAAAGTCTTTTATCCTCAACTGTCTTCAATGATGGTATCTTGTTCACAAGCATGGCTATCTGCGAGAACGAGCTTTCCTGCCAGGCCAGTATCTTCCTGGAATAGTCAAGGTTTGCAGTCAGGTGCTCCTGTATCTCCTGAAGGCCAGAGTATGCTCTCTTGAGATTGACTCTTTCAGCATTCTGGCTGATCCTTGAGAAGTCAGTTATATCCTGCATAGCTGAAGGGATTGTATCAATAGCCTGCTCCATGAGATGGATATCTGATTCTTTTATGAGAAAGTCAGAGAAAGACTCTTTTACTGAGTCTGCAGAAATGGGAATATTATACCTCTGTTTAAGGACGCGGATTATAGTTATGCTTCCTATGTCAGCTGATCTTGGATTGAGGTCTTTTAGCTCACGGAATGATATCATGATGCATCAGTGCATAAGTATTCATGCTCTGGCTTAAATATCTTATGATTCTTTATATCATACTATTCTATGCAAGCCTATGCCAAGAGATTAGAGAAATTTATTCTTATAAGAATAATACCCTCAGGAAGGTTTAAAAGGATACATTCAGCTGCACTTTCATGGAAAACAACCCATTCGGTGAACTGATAGGCCAGATAAGAGGTAGAGATTTTTATGATGCTCCTCTGCATTATCTGGTTGCCAAAGGAAAGGATGCAGAGCTCTGCTATATCCATGGGAAGGACCTTGACAAAGAACAAGATCCCCAGTACTGGCTGATTGAGAAGACTTCCAAAGGCATCAGAAGGACTGTCATAGGGAGAACAGGTATTGTCCAGACTGTTGAAGTGCTTGACAAACAAGGCAATGCAAGAAGGATACTTCACAGGAGCAATGGGTATGGCAATTTTGAAGTGGATGGAGAAAACACAGTAGAAGGCCTCCTGCATCAGGCTTATGGTGTGATTGATGGACTTGATTTCTCACAGGGATATGAAAAAAGGAGAGAGCTTTTCAGCTGGAGAGCGCAGCATGTTATCGCAAGATTTGGAGAGATAAGAAAATTATATGGTGAGAATGATATTGTCCCTGAATATAATGACACAATGATTGTTGCAAAGATTTCTGACAGTTGTCCAAGGCACTGCATCTATTGCCCAGAACCAAGCGAAAAGGGAATAGTGCTTTTTGACAAGAGACTGATAAACCATAATATAACCATGTCAAGAAGACTTCATGAAAAGTATCATGGAACATGGATCTCTGAGATGGATGAAGGATTCCTTAATACCTCAGACATCCTCTGGTTCCACCTTGCAGACAGATATGCAAATGACAGGAAATGGAGAGAGACTCTTATCAGGACAGATCCAGTACTTGCTCAGATGATGAAGCGAGTGAACCTGAAAGATGGCTCTGGGAATATAACTGCACTTGATGATATTGTTGATGGCAAATCAAAGAAACATATTCCAGATCCAATAGAGATAATAGACAGTTTCAATGGACAGTTCACCCAGATCAAGAAGATGTATACTTTTATGGGAGTGCCTACAATCAATGCAACATCTCCTGAATATCTCAGAGAAATGTATGACAATGGAAAAAGATTTAACAGGATACTGGTGGGAATAGAGTCAGCTGATGATATAACCTCAAGATTCCTCGGCAAGAATGAGACTTATAAGGATAAGGCAGATGCTGTAAAGAAGCTCCATGAAGCAGGCTTCAAGGTGAAAGCAATTGTCCAGGTAGGAGTTACTGGAGAATCATTCAGGCCTAATGGAACAAGATATCACAGGAGCAGGACAGCTCTTCTAAAGACTGCAGACTGGCTTGAGGCTGCAATGAGAAAGAGAATAAGAGACAGAGGAGATAAGGTTCAGGTCTCTAAATATATTCCTGTAGAAGGGACTGCTTTGAAGAGATTGCATGAGGAAGCTATAAGGATCAGGCCATTCAAGGATCCAAGCCTCCTTGATAAAGAAGTTGAATGGTTTGTTGAAGAGCTGATAAGAAGAGGCCTTGATGCAGAAGCAGACTATGAGATAGCTATCCAGAATGGGAAATAGTATATTCACAAGATAATCTTTATAAATCATGGGTCATCCTGATTATATAATATTAGGAGGTGCTTTGATGAAAAAAATATTTTTTGGAGTTCTTATTGCTGCACTTGTCCTGCTTTCAGCTGTCTGTGTGACTGCTGATGCAAGCAACGCAAAGCAGGCATGGCTTGATGCAAAGGAACAGACACAGGAAAAGCTGAGTTTACACCAGGATGCAAAGCTTGCTCTTGCAGGAGACAACACACCTGAGAATGTGCAGGCAGTGATTGACACAGGCAAGGAATACCAGCGCGCTGTCCTTGACGAGGCAGAAGCATGGCTGACCTGGAAGAAGATTGAAGCACAAGAGAATGAAATGATCACTGATGAACTCAGAAACAGGATACTCGATGATGTGCAGACCAATATGGATAAGATAGATGCGCTTAGAGATGAAGTGGATGCTGTCCAGAATCAGTTTCAGCTTGGAGGAGTCAGCCTGAGGATGATAGGCAAGTATTTTGAGCTCCTTACTGATGTCTCAAGGAATACTGGCTTAGCTTGGGTCCATGTCGCTAACACTCATGCAGACAAGCTTGGGGAATTTGAAGAGAAGATCAGGAATGCTGCTGAAGACCTTGATGACAATGAGGATATAATGGAAAAGCTTGACTCTGCAAGAAGAGAGCTTGAGACAGCAAGAGAGAACATTGACAAGGCAGAGGACACCTACAAAGCTGTCGAGATAGGAAAAACTCCTTTTGTCAAAGCAAGAGAAGGCAATATGTATCTGAGGGCTGCTAAACAGAATATGCTGAGTGCTCATGCATATCTCAGGCAGGCTCTGGTGCTTTTGAGAGGTAACTAAAATGAAGAGACTGGCAATAATAATCGGAATCCTGGCAATCGCATTGCTTGTTGCTTGCCAACCGCAGACAAAAGGACCTGCACAGACAGCACCATCTGATGATATGCCTTCTTCAGATAAAGTTGATGAAGCGCCTGGCATAGCAGATGACTCAGATTCCATGGATGACTCTGGCAGTGATATAACAGATGAATCTGATGACAGCATGATGGATGGCTCAGATAAAGGTTCAATGGATACAGGAGCTTCAGACCCAGGAATATCTGACAGCGAGCTTGACGAGCTTGAGAAAGACCTTCAGGGAATGGAGTTTGATGACCTGGATAGTATAGAATAATCTTATTTCTTTATTATTCTTTTTCTTATATTTTAAAAAATTAGAAAAA
>JAHJCS010000258.1 GCA_018812465.1 Nanobdellota archaeon
CTATTTGACCAAAAACTCTCAAACCTATGGGTGATTGTCATCTCCTTTTATTCCATGTTCTATATCGCGAATGCTGTCCTATACAGGATCGGATACAAAGTTGGCAGCAAAGTAAGCCATAAGGTGACCTCTGATGCCCTCATTGTGTTTGTGAGAAACAAGCTGAAGAAAGAGCTGCTTGAGGCATATGAAGAGTCAAAAGAAGAGGCTCTTGACATAACTGGAAGAGAGACTGATGAGATAATCCTCAGCTTTGACCAGGAGATGGAAAAAAGATCCACTTTCCAGTATGAATCAACAGAAGAGATAAAGAGGGCAAAAGCAAAGACCTCGCTTGAAAGAGCAAAGAGGTTTGTCTTTGAGATGAAGAAGCTGCTATAACTGAGATATCCCACCTTTCTTGCAGAATCCTATAGGAGAGACAATATTGTTTCATATGCTATATTTTTGTAATATATTAATCCCTTTCAAAACATTTAAATAAACTATATCTCTATTTTAAGGCATGAGCATAAAAAGAGGCCTTAACAAGAGAGCTCAGGCTGAACTTCCTCCATTGATAAATCTCTGGTGGGTTATAGGCACTGCAGGAGCAATCCTTCTTGGCATAATCCTCTTCACTCTCTTCACTTCTCAGAAAGCAGAGGAGGATTCATGTGTCTTTGATATAGGTCCCTGCGAGGATGCTTTCCTGACTCAGGACACAATAAGCTTCTATCTACATAATGACCTTGGCAAAGATATTCATATTGTGAATGTTGAGGTCAAAGGATGTGATTCAGGTGATCCATGGCTGGATAGGGAAGTAGATATAGCTAAAAAAGATTACAGCTCAATAGATATCCAGGGGTGCAAGCTTACTGTGGATAAGAAAGCCCATCTTGAGATTGAGCTTGCAAACCAGGATGGAGACCGGCTTGAGTTCTTCTCAGGCATCATAAACTCAGTTGTTGAAGGACAGAATTGAGAATATTTAAATAATAACATCTATAAATCATATGAAATAATGGCAAAAAAGAGATCCCAGGCAGCAATGGAGTTCCTGCTCACTTATGGTTGGGCAATAATTGTAGTCCTTGTTGTGATCGGTGCATTGGGATATTTTGGTGTTCTTGATCCAACCATGCTTCTTCCTGAGAAGTGCACTATAGAGATGGGTCCTTTGACTTGTAATGATGTGGTTGTCTATAATGTGAAAGAGACTCGCAAAGGCTATATATTTGTTGATCTAAAGAACATCCTTGACCAGGGTTATACTATAAAACATATCAATATAACTGGCAAGGACTTCCGTTGTTTTACTGACATGTTCTATTCTAGGGATATTAAGCCAGGCAAGGAGCAGTGCATAGGGTTCTCGTGCACAACCCCTGGTTCGAGAAGAGGCAAGAAGGCTTTTGACATGCAGATAACATACTCCCAGAAAGACGGCCTTAACAAGACTCTGTTTGGCCAGTTCTATTCTGCAATACAGCAGGTTGACAAGTTTGATGATGTTTACATCTGTAATTTTGGGGACGGCAATGCAGACGGAGTGATTGATGAGAATGATTTAACCCTCATTAGAGAGCTTATTATTGGTATGCATGGATATGACCCAATACTTGTTGCTGCCTATGACATGGATGGAGATGGTTACATCGGACCAGGAGATCTTATGGTGATGCAAACAGCAATATTTAGCTGCACATGCTGCACAGAAGAAGAGAAATTTCTTGCTTTGCAGAAGATGAGAGAGGCTGGATCATGGAATATACAATCTGTATGTTATTCCACTTGCGGAATAGCTTATGATAACTGCAATCTTCCTGTCTATACAGATCTGACAGACGGGATGATCTCTCTTCAGAGTGTTGAAGGTTACAAAGCAGGAGACAAAGATCTCGTGTTCGCAAGCTTATACAACAAAGAGGATAAACCTATTGCTATAAAATCAGTATACATCGGAGAGAATAATAATTATTGTTACCAGACCTATTCTAAAGCACCTATTATACCTGGTAAAAGTTCTGCTTGTGTGATTGTGACATGTCCTGCTGCACTGCAGGAAGGAACAAAGATTTACCGTTCAGCAATAACCCACACAGTGCCAGATAGAGTAAGCTCAGGATATGCTGCAGGGAACATAAGCATGTATGTTACTTAGACAGCATCATTCCCATCAGGCTGTTCTCAGCCAAAAGGTGATGGCAATGGTGATACTAAGATAGACACAGCTGATCTTGAGATGATACAGAATATAATTGATGTCCTTGGAGTTGCTCCAGCCCATGTTGACAAGGATGCTTATGATATTGACAAATCAGGTTCAGTAACTCCAGCAGACAAGACTCTGTTGCAGAGCATAATCACAGTCTGCCCTACTGTTGAAAGCAAATTCGCAGCAGCTGCTGCAGGAGACACTTCTGTCTGCGGAATCATAACAGAACTTAGTGGAGGAGAGCTTGAGCTTTTGTCCTACCCTGCTTATTATTACTCTTCAGATGACAGGTCACAGGTGCATGCACAGTTAAAAAATAATCTTGGAGAGCATGTTTTCATTAAATCAATGTCATTCACTGATGATCTTGGCACTGTCTTTACTCAGACCTTCCCTTATGCTTGGGTAATACCTCCAGGAGAGTCTCTATGTGTCATAGGCACTTTTATCGGACAGATGAATACTGGATATCATTATGCTTACATAAAATACTCTGTTCCAAGCAGGTTTGGAGACAGCTATATTGAGGGAGATATTGACCCGCTCTCTGTCCAGACTGTTGCAGACTTTGGATCTACAGGCTCATCATGCCACCAGGAGAAAGGTGATGGTGACGGGAATAGGAGGATAGGAAGTGCTGATCAGACCAACATAAATCTTATTGCTACTGCACAACCATTTCCAAGTTATTTTGATCTCTGGGCTTATGATATTGCAAACACTGATGGTTATGTTGATGAGGAGGATCAGGATGCTATGGATAGCATAATAGAAAACCTTCTTTGCAACACACTGCCTGAGAAATTCGCAGCAGCTGCAGAAGGAGGCGACACCTCTGGCTGTTCATGAAAACATTTATATACAATAATCCCAAATTCTTTATAAAATGAGAGAAAAAAGAGGTATGTTCAGTTCTACTTGTAAGAATAAAAAGTCTCAGGCCTCTATAGAATATCTCATGATAGCAGGTTTTGCATTCATAATAGTCATCCCTATGATGTATATCCTGTATGATTACACAACAAGCCTCAGCAAGGATGTCGCTGAATCCCGCATCTCAAAAGCAGGCAATGACCTTGTCAATGCAGCAGAGCAGATATACTATCTTGGGCCTCCTTCAAGGACAACACTCAGGTTTGAGATGCCTGAGACAGTGCAGGACATAGAGATAATAGATAAAGCAATAATATTCAGTGTAGGAGACATCTCTGCTCCAAGGAAGCTGACTATTTTCTCCAAGGTGGACATTATCTCTTTTCTCACTCCTAATGACTGGGCAAAAGGAAGGCATGACTATAAGATAGAAGCAGACGGCACGCATGTCATAATCTACACAGGAGACAGGGAGACTGCATTGATGAAGGCAACTGCTTATAACTTCTTTAAGGAGCTGATGAGGCAGGCAGAGCTTATAGACTCAGCTGATCCA
>JAHJCS010000259.1 GCA_018812465.1 Nanobdellota archaeon
AATCTAAAATATTATTTGTTATATGAGAATATTTATATAGAAAAGGTAAATATAACAAACCATGAAACCTAAAACAGGGTTAAGAAAGGCTGAGAAGCTCATTCTGAGCAGATTAGAGCTGGATTCAAGAGTGCCTTTTTCCAGGTTTGCTAGGAAGATTGGGAAGAGCCAGCAGGTAATAAGCTATACAGTCACTTCTATGATAGAAAGGAAAGTGATTAGAAAGTTCTATACAATCATTGATTATTCAAAGCTTGACATCCTCAATTTCAGAGTCTATTTCAAAGTGAGTTATATCAACAAAGAAAAGATAGAAGAACTTGTTGAATTCCTGGTCTCTGAGACTCACACATCCTGGATTGCAACCTGTGGAGGAAGGTATGATATCATATGCACATTCATGGCATTGAATCCATCCCAGTTCAACAAGACATTGAGAAATATCATGCAGAGATTTCCTGAACAGCTCCAGAATTATATTGTGCTAACCACAGTAGTAAACAGAATTTTTGGAAGAAAATATCTGTTTAAGAACGCCTCAATCATTCCAGAGATAATAGTGGGAGGAGACAGAAGACCAGAGAAGATTGACGCATTGGATATGGAGATACTTGATGAGATAGCAGAGGATGCAAGAAAGAATTCAGTCGCAATAAGCTCTAAAGTGGATCTCACATCTAAGTCAGTGATAGAAAGAATAAAGAAACTTCAGGAGAGGCTGATAATAAGAGGGTTCAGACCTTTACTGGATCTCAGAAAGATGGGTTATCTTTCTAATATTCTACTGATAAAATATCATAATATATCAGTAGACATGGAGACAGATCTCATTGAATTCCTGAAAGCTCACCCAAATATTGCAAGCATTGTCAAGACACTTGGTGAATGGGATATTGAGATATATCTAGAAACACCAGACCAAGAGGGATTCAGGAAAGTAGAGATGGAGATAAGGCAGAGGTTTGCAGCCTTGATCCAGGAGATTGAGAGTGTTCCGCTGTACAAGACCCATAAGGTAAACTATTTCCCGAAGTTTTTGATAAAAGACAAGAATAAAGAGGACAAGAAATGAATATCAGAAAGATACATTTATTAGGAAAGGAAATCCCACCAGGTCCCACAGGTTCGGCAAGACATTCAGGGTATGGATGTGCAGGAAGAAACATTAAAGAATTCTCTTAAAAAGATTAGATAACAATAAATTATGAGATAAAGAAGAACTAAGCAGTCCTTATTTCTTTATAATCATGTCGTTCAGGAAGAACTCTACTGGTTATATCTTCCAGTAGGGGATATAAATCTTGTTTAAGTGCTGGAGTAAGCCCTCTGAGATTCATTCCAGTCAGAAGATTGGATAGGTCATAAGAAACATTCTTTTCAGTCTCTAATGTGACAAAATGAGTATGATTGGACCAAACTCCAGGAAGATAACCAGTCTCATCAGCAACACTTGACCTGAGACCTATGAAAGGAAACATATCAGTCTCCATGCTGAAGCTCAAGGCAGCACATTTCCTGAAAAGTTCGTCTGCATGAGCAGGATCATATGCTCTCTGAGTATCGAACACAGCTGGATATGCTCGTGCATTCAAAGGATCATCACAATAACCTCCTCTGATTTCAGAAGAGATGTCATGAGTCCTATGTGCTGCCAAAAGAAACATCATGAGATTCTGATAATTAGCCATCGGAACACCTGAACCTCTTGCATCTGCTTTAAAAGTAGCTACATATCTTCCAATATCTGTCTTCTCAAAAGATATTACTGGCTGACTAGCCCCATTACTGCCAGAGTATAGAACAACTTTTCTTTCTTCGTCCTCAATATGTAGTTTATCAAGTCCCATATCATGCGGGATAGGCATCCATTTAAGAATTTAATTGTTCTAAAAAATATAGTTCAGCAGAATAGATTCATAAATTTCCTTTGAATCTCTCGGCCTCAAGTATCCTTGATGTTCCGACAATAAACGCAGCAGTCCTCATGTCAATGCTGTATCTCTTGCTTGCCTCATACACATCCTTGAATGCTTTGAACATGAGTATGCCCAGCTTCTCAAGGATATCATCCTCTTCCCAGTAATATCCTGTCCTGTTCTGCACCCATTCAAAATAAGAGACAGCAACTCCGCCTGCATTGGCAAGGATGTCAGGGATCACAAAAATATCATTCTTGAAAAGTATCTCGTCTGCTTCTGGAGTCACAGGACCATTAGCAAGCTCAAGGATTATCTTAGCTTTAATCTTTCCTGCATTATCTTTTGTTATCATATTCTCGAGCGCAGCTGGAATAAGCACATGTGCATCCAAAATAAGAAGCTCTTCATTGGATATCTCTTTGCCAGGGAATCCTCTCACAGATCCTGTGCTGTTCTTGTGAATGATAAGTTTAGGCACATCAAGACCTTTCTCATTGTACACAGCTGCTTTTGAGTCACTGACCGCAATTATCTTGTATCCTATCCTGTGCAGCAGCCTTGCTGCATGAAGGCCAGCATTGCCGAATCCCTGGATAACTATTTTTGTGTTGAATGGAGGCATATCAAACAGGTCAATTGCCTGTTTTAGCACAAATACCCCTCCCTGTGCAGTTGAATAATCCCGGGTCTTGCTTCCACCTACTGCAAGCGGCTTTCCAGTTATGACTCCTGGAGCCTTTATTCCTTTTATCTTCTCATACTCATCAAGCATCCATGCCATGACCTGAGGATTAGTATAAACATCAGGAGCTAAAATATCCATATCAGGGCCAATGTGATCTGCCATTGATTTTATGTATGCCCTGCTGATATCTTCATACTCTTTTGGAGATAGATTCTTTGCATCAACAACAACCCCCCCTTTTCCTCCGCCAAGAGGTATGTTCACAACAGCGCATTTCATTGACATCCAGAATGCAAGAGCTTTTACCTCATCCAGATTGACATCAGGATGGAATCTTATACCCCCCTTGAATGGACCTCTTGCATTATTATGCTGTACCCTAAATGCTGTGAGCTTAGTCTCTTTGCCAGCCAAGGTCACATGAAGCTCTTTCTCATGGATTGCATTTATCTTCATAAGAACATCAAGCTCTTTCTTGCCAAAACCCCTGACTTTTCCAGCCTTTGCAAGCTGAGTCTTTGCATTCTCAAAAGGATTTGCCATAGATCACTTCTTTTTCAGACCAAGTGTCTCAGAGATGGCTTGCTTGTCAAAACCGACAATTATCTTGCCGTCTATATCAAGAACTGGAACTCCAAGCTGATGCGTCTTCTTCATCATCTCTTCTCTTGCAGATTCATCATCAGCAACATTCTTGTCCTCAAAAGACACGTTGTTCTCTTTCAAGAATGCCTTTGCCATCTTGCAGAATGGACATGTTGGTGTTGAGTATATTGTTACTTTCTTTATTTCAGGCATTATCCCACCTCAGCCAGAGTAGTCTATAAGAATATATATAAAGGTTATTATTAGGAATTGTCTTTTACAGCAATGTGCAGGTATATTCTTAGAATAGTCAATGCAGGTAGCAAGACAAACACTCCCAGGATCACAACAAGCACTCTGCTGAAAGCGCTGATTAGCACAAGCAGCTGGTTCAGCGCAAATATGATCGCTAGTGCGCCTAGAACCCTTGGACCTAACTGAAGAACATGCTTTGTTCCAATCATGAAACAGGATTTAATAACACCTCTCTTACCAATCAGGGTATAAGAGATTACAGCAAAGTATACTACAACAATCATCACAGCCATGAGTATGTAATTGAGAGCCTTGCTGCTTATTTCATAATAATCTATAATGAATAGGGCTGATGAATGAAAGATAAATATCACATACCAGAAAATATTGACAAGAGCAAACCCTTTAAGGTAATCCTTCAAAGGAATATTATTGCCTGAGAATCTCCTGCTGTACATCCAGCTGATTCCCTGGAATATGACATAAGCAAGGTATAAAACAAGCAGCAGACCTAAGAGATAAAAGAAAGCTCTCCTTGCAAGAGGCGCAATAGCATTATTGTCTGCGCTCATTATAGCCTGGCCAAGAGAGTAAAGATAAAAAAGCACTGCAACACCAAAATAACCGTTTATGAAGCCATAAGTTATTGGAAAAAGAAGGTCTGAGATCATAGGAAAAATGATGTTGATGTTATGCTGTTTAACAATATTAAAAGTAGTCTTTATCTCATGCAGAAAACTGCTTTGTTTGCGTCTCATTGCCATGTTATGATAAAAGAAAAGATAAAAAAATTATAAAAAATCAGCCAGCACAGCCGCCTGATGAAGCAGCTCCTGAAGCGCCATAACCAAATCCAGAGCTTGGACCTGTGCTGCTGAGCTGCTGGCTGCATGCTGAAGGTGAGTCATTGAAAGCAGCGCAGATAGCTCTTATAAAGGTATCTGGGCTCCTGTTTGGAGCGAATGACTGCTCTCCATTGACTGAAAGAGTCTGTCCTGGGTTAAGTGCTGTAGGCACATCAACACCATTGACTATCAGTGTAGGGCTGCCTCCGACACCATATTTTGTGTTCAGTGCAGCATCAGTTCCGAACAGAGGATATCTTCCATTCAGCCATTTTGAGGTATCCTGTAAGTTCTCTGTTATCTTGAACTCAGCATCTGTTGATTTCACGCAGTTATCAAGCTTTGCTGTGTCAATTCCTGTGCTTGCAAGGCATGAAGCTCCGTCTCCTGCCTGCAGGAAGCATTCAAGATAGCTGATGTATTTTGCTTTCTGCTCTTTCTGTATGCAGTACTGGTTCATCTGTTCTTTGACTTCTGGATCTTTGTGCATAGCATAATAGACAAATCTTATGTTGAAATCGACATCTGTCCCAAGAGCTTTTATTGCAGGGATTATTCCTTTCTCTGCCTGAGTACCAAATGGGCAGTGTGACATCACAAATAGCTCTACTTTTGGCTTAGCTGATTTTGGAACATCCACAGCCTGTTCAGTCTGAGAATCTGAAGCATCTGCACTGCTATCAGCTGGAGCTGATAAGTCCTCAGACATATCCATTGCCTGAGGGAAAAGAAGCTTTCCATCCAGTGTAAGATAAGAATCATACTCTGTGCCGCCTACATCAAGCTTCACCTTGTATAATCCCTGCTCTTCAGTTATCTCTTGGACAACTGCTGTTGCCTGGCCTCTCATAAGCTCATTTAGGAAAGCCTGAGTCTTCTCTTTAGCATCCTCTTTTGAAAGCTTCTTGTCAAAAGAGAAGCCTCCAAAAACAGACACCACCAATAGAATTGCCAGAATTACTGTTGCGATCTTCCATGGATCTATAGAAGGAATAATCTTAGTAATCTGTTTCATACCTTTATTTGTATCATGATTTATATTAGATTTCTTATGCATTATTGCACCCCCTTTGTTTAGGATTTGAAAGGCCTTATTTATATATTTTATGCTTTTGAGCTCGCATGAAAGCTTTATAAACCATGAGATTTTGGTGATGTTATGAGGAAAGCAATAGCTCTTATAAGCTCAGGAATAGACAGTCCAGTAGCTGTATGGCTCATGAAAAAGCAGGGTGTGGAGATAATAGGCCTGCACATGGACAATCGACCATTCACAGACTCAAGAAGCATATCAAA
>JAHJCS010000260.1 GCA_018812465.1 Nanobdellota archaeon
AAATGAGGATGCAGGAGAAGAAGGCTGCGGAAATTATGTTGTTGTCGGAGACAAGGCTGAACTTAAGAAATTAGCAGGAAAACTTCCAAAGGATATCCACAAGCCATGGATTGATGAGATAACTATCAAATGTGATAAGTGCGGAAAGCAGATGAAGAGGGTCCCTGACATCCTTGATGTCTGGGTTGATGCAGGATGCACATCATGGATATGCCTTGATTATCCTCAGAAAAAAGAGCTGTTTGACAGTATGTTCCCTGCTGACTTTATCCTAGAGGGAAAGGATCAGATAAGGGGATGGTTCAATCTTCTTTTTGTGGCCTCTATGATATCCATGGGCAAGCCGAGCTTCAAGGCAGTGTACATGCATGGTTTTGTGAATGATTCCCAGGGAAGGAAGATGTCCAAGTCACTAGGAAATTACATCCTTCCAGAGGAGGTTGTGGACAAGTATGGTGCTGATGCATTCAGGTATTATTCTATCAGCGGAACAAATGCAGGCCTTGACCTGAATTATAATTTTGATGATGTGAAGATCAAGTTCAAGAATCTAGGGGTGTTATGGAACCTGCAGAACTTCCTTCTTGACTTAAAGAAGCAGAACATAATTATGGCAAAGCAGCCGAAGCTCTCTATCGAGGAGCAATATATGCTCTCAAAGCTTAACTCCACAATAAAGAGAGTTACTGAGAAATTTGAGAACTTTGAGCTTGACAAAATCCCTGTCATGATTGAAGAACTCTTCCTTGACCTGAGCAGGACATATATCCAGCTTGTCAGGGACAAGGTTTCTATGGGCAATGAGGCTGAGAAAGGCACAGTCATGTACACAATATTTAATGTGCTGCTTGAGACACTCAAGATATTCGCTCCTACAGCACCATTCATAACAGAGATGATTTATCAGAATCTGAAAAAGGATTTCAAGCTGAAAGAGGAGAGCATACATCATGTCGCATGGCCTGCTTATGACGAGAAAATGATCAATCCTGAGCTTGAGGCTCATTTTGATGTGCTAAAGCAGTCAATCCAGGCAATACTCTCAGCAAGAGAGAAATCACAGCTTGGTCTTAGATGGCCTCTTAAGACAGCATTCATAATAACAAGTGATGAAGAAGTAGGAAAAGCAGTCAGTGAGCTTGGCAAGATAATAAAGACTCAGGCAAATGTCAAAGAGCTAGTTGTCCAGAAGGACATGCCTGGAATAAAGAGAAAGATAAAGGCAGACTTTGCAAAGATAGGGCCTGAGTTTGGCGCAAAGTCAGCAAAGGTCATAGCAAATTTCTCAATGATGCCTCCTGAAGCGATCTTTAAGAGGATAGAAGAGCAGGGGTATTATGACATCAAAGCTGATGATGACACTTTCAGGATAACAAAGAACCATCTGATAATAGAGAAAGAGGTCCCTCAGAATCTTGTTGAGGCTGGATTCAAGTACGGTGAGATATACATTGATTTAGAGAGGACTCCTGAGCTTGAGGCAGAGGGTTTTGCAAGAGAGGTCATGAGGCATGTTCAGCAGATGAGAAAAGAGGCTGGCATGCAGAAGCTTGACAGGATTGAATTGTATGTTCAGGTTAACGAAGAACTTTCAGGAATGCTCCAGGACTGGGACAGTATAATAAAAGAGAAAGTTGGTGCAGAGGAGATAAACCTAGTATCTGCTGCATCACCAAAGCAGTACAAGAGCACAAAAGAAGTCAAGGTCAAAGGAAAGACAATAACTCTTGGACTTGAGAAAGTATGATTCCTTGAATAATCAGGATTTCTTAGCTATTATCATATCACTATAAGAATTATTCATCAGATTTTTCTCTTCAATCCCAAACAGCTTCATGTAATGCCTGCATTGGCTGAGAAGCTCCTCACTTGTCCTTGAGTTGTCATCATCGATTGCCTCAATCTCTGCGAATGTTCCCAGGCCTTCTACATTGTCAAGATGAAATTTCACATTGCCAATAAAATATATCTCCCTTTTCTTGTCAACAACAGCAAGGATTCCAAGTGTCTTTGTGAGGATGTCTTTCATTGCAGAGCCTGGTTCTGTTTTCATAAGAATTATATCAGATTTCTTTGGGCCAGCCTTGTCTTCTCTCTTGTAGAATATCAGGCTGTTCTCAATATTCCCTTCCCTTAACTTAAGCCTTCCGTTGCCTGTGTTAAAATAAGTGTCAATCTGATGATCTGTTCCTTTGAAATCAGCATTCTTAGACTGAAGGATATTTCTGATACTGGTTTGG
>JAHJCS010000261.1 GCA_018812465.1 Nanobdellota archaeon
ATATCACTGAACTTTGACAGCACAGTCCGGATCACATGGCTTATGTTTCTCTGGCTCAGGCGCTCCTGTTCTGGCAGATCAGGATTGAAGTGCCTCTCAACATTTCCTCTGATGCTATTCTCACTGATTTTAAGATCATGAGCATAGCCAAAGTCATCCTTGCTGAACACTGAGAGCAATCTCTCGCCGACACCTGTCAGGGCATTTATCTCAAAGGAATGTACTCTTCCTCTGATCTCAAGCGCCTGCGTGGCAGCAATAAGATTATTTCTCGAATACCTCCTGTTGACCGTGTTTGACTCAAGCAACAGAGACGGCTGTCCTGCAAATTGCCTGTAGACCTCAAAGGGATCCTCAAACCTGAAAGGCCTTATTTTCTGTTTAATCTCCATCTTCTACTCCGCATTTATAGCCTGCCGGCTAGTTTGATTTATTGTTAATTCATTGTTTTGTTCGCTGTTCAAAGAATCATATAGAGAAATCTAGTCCCAGAATCCGCGAGCGTTCTTGAATCTATTTGTATCTAAGAAAAAGTCAGTGCCACGCAAAATAAATTATGATTTTCATAAGAACAGAGTAGTGACACTAATATAAATAGTTTTCTATCAAAGAAACTTCTTTGTGATGATATAAGTCAGCGCAACAAGCACTATGCAGACAATGATTGCCACAAACATCAGCAGCCTCATCTTGATATTGTAATGCCTTGCAGTATGATAATGCCATTTTCTTGCGATGCCAAGAGCAATAAAAAGGCCGATTATGCCTCCAAGAATCAGGCCTGCGATGAATGTGATTATGTACCAATAGTTCATTAGGCCTATTGTGCTGCTTTTGTTTATAATGTTTTTGGTGAGAATGTAAGACTATTCTAGAAAAGCTGATGATTATGAAGATGATGAATATTCCTCGCCTTTTCCTATACAACACAAATTAAGGATATGGAAAAGGTGAGGATTGCCTGTCCTTGCTTACTATTATTATAGGACTGGATGCCTCACCTCGCCGGTATCTGGTGTCCAGCCTGGTCAGGCGAGGCGAGGAAAATGTATTAATCTCATTGACAATAGATGCAGATAAGGTTTATTAACAGAATATTTATATAAATCAAGACTACTCGAGTATATATGATTGCAACATTCGCTGCTGGCTGCTTCTGGCATGTTGAGCTTGAATTCTCTAAAGTAAAAGGTGTCAAGTCAACAACTGTTGGTTATATGGGAGGAACAAAGGACAAGCCAACTTACAAAGATGTCTGTTCTGACACCTCAGGCCATGCAGAGGTCTGCCAGGTTGAGTATGATCCTAAGAAAGTGTCTTATGAAAAACTGCTTGATTTGTTCTGGAAGATGCATAACCCAACAACAATGAACAGGCAAGGCCTGGACATAGGCACACAGTACAGGTCTGCTATTTTCTATCACAATGAGCCCCAGAGAAAGAAGGCTGTTGCTTCTCTTAAGAAAGAGCAGAAGAAGCACATAAAGAAGATTGTGACAGAGATTATCGAGGCATCAGATTTCTGGAAAGCAGAGGATTATCATCAGGATTATCTTAAGAAAAAAGGCCTCAAGACCTGCGGGATATGAAGAGAAGATAATAAGAATAATATTTCTTGACAATATTTATATCAGCGCATCTATCAGTGAGCCCACAAGATCGAGTGTTGTCTGGTTGAGCTTTGCGCTTATGAACTGCGCCAAGTAGGGCTCAATATCAACCTGTTTCTCAAAATGTATCCCTATCTCTGTGAACTCAAGCTCGCTCACATGCACTGTGCCATTTATCAGGATATAAGTTGCTTCCTGAGTCAGAAGGCTTAGTGCAGCATCTGCAGAAGGCGCCCAGTGAATCCTTGATGATGCAGGAAAGACCTCAGCCTGGCCAGCCAGGATTGTCTTGCCATCTATGAATCCCTCTGCAATCCTCTCTCCTGTGCTCTCAAGGTTTATATCATAAGTGATATTGTCTATCTTTGCTCTCACCAACCCTCCATTATATAGTTTAAGCTGAGAGTTCATTGTCATGCCAGTCATGCTGATGTCTGAGAAGGTTATATTCTCCATTCCAGTATATTCTATCTTTGTGAGAGAATAGATATAGATGCCTGCATACAGCACAACAGAGACAAGTATGAGTATTGTAACACCAGCAAATACCATGTAGGGCTGGATAGGATTCTTCATATATCAGCAGTATAAGAGATGATATATAAAGTTATTTGCATGATTAAAGAAACTAAAGAATAGTGGTTATCTTGGTATTGTTTATCTGCTTCTTGCTCTTCGCACTATTATTATGATTATAAATAGAACCAATGATATCACTGCGACAAACAAATGCAGTTTTGATAGGCTGAATCCAAAGTCAGCTCCAAACACAAGAGCCCTGAGGGATTCTCCTGAAGTCCTTGCGATCTTTGAGAGCACCTGAGGGATATACCCCACCCAGAATGCGAAGTTTATCGCATGCCACATGAAAAGCAGGAAAAGAGTGATGTTAAGTGATGAGTTTAATGAGCTTGCAAGCACAGGACCCTTGTGGTAGAACAATGCCACCAAAGCTATCAGGCCGATGATAAACAGTATTCCAACAAAGTAAAGGTAGAATGAATATTCATGGAAGTTCTTGAGCCTCCACATGCTGACATATGCTTTCTGGGCATTTGTCATATGGTCTGTTGCTCTTCCTCCTCCATAATACACAAGGTTGACAGTATCATCAATCATATCCTTATAGGTGTAGCCTTCATTGAATTCAGTTGAAGGCAGTGTCTTTGATGTGCAGCTTGTGGCTGGGTTCTTGGTCTCCTGCTCGCAGAGGTTCTTTGCCATGTTTGTGACAGAATATCTCACATTGAGCTCGCTTGTCAC
>JAHJCS010000262.1 GCA_018812465.1 Nanobdellota archaeon
ACTAGTATAATAGTATGGAATATATTCAATAGTCAAAAAGAATATATACTTGCCTAACTAAGGATATTCTAGTCATGAAACAGTTGCCGTGGAAAACACGGCAAACACTTAACTCTTTACGGTGAGAAAATGGAATGCGAAACCAGCCTAGATGAAGCTCTGAGAAATTACAGCAGGATTGCAGTAGAACAAAAGAACAATGATGGCAGGGATTACTCTCTTTTTGATGACCTGGGCAGGCAGTTGATGTATTTTGACAGCAAAGGCTTAGTTCTTATCCATGAAGGGAAAAGAGAACAGGACAGATTATACCTTCTGGAACTTGAAGAAAAGAAGAAGGAAACTCCTGCATTGTTTGAGGTGTCTGTCTATCAGATGCATACTATGCAAGTGCAATGGCTCAAGACATTTCGGTTTGAGCATGATAATGTCATGACAGCAAGATCAGAGGCTGCCATGAAGATGATCAGCCTAAGAGAAGATGATCTGTCTAAGTATAATTATGACCCTTTGGAGTGCTGGTGAGCAATGAGCAGGGACCTGAAAACCAAGGATATGAAGATCCTGAGATGCCTGAGAAAGAACTCAAACCAGCCTCTGACAGATATTGCAAGAGAAACTGGAATTCCGGTCACAACAATATATGATCGGATGAGACTGCATGACAAGGAGATCATAAGAAAATACACTATACTGCTTGACTTCCCTAAGATTGGCTATCATGCAAAGACAAAGATTGCACTGAAAACAGGCATTGGCAGCAAAGAGAAGCTGCTTAAGTTCCTGACAGAACATCCTAATGTTAACTCAATTTCAAAAATAAACCTGGGATTTGACTTTTTCATTGAAGTCATATTCAGAGACCAGGAAGAGACACATAATTTTATAGACCAGATTGAGGAGATGTTCCAGATAGAAGAGAAACATGTCTTCTCTGTTGTAGATGAGATTGAGATGGAGCGGTTTTTGGGAAAAGACTAAGATGGGGGGAATTAAGATGGAGAAAAGCAACAGCATACTTTTTTATGAAGAGAATGGGAGAGAAGAGAGCCGATGGAATGCTATAATACATGAGAATCCAGTAACATACACAAATGACAGATGGTCTGGGTCATGTGATAAAACTAAGCTCAAGAGGATAATGTTGAATGATGAGGTCTCAGATGTTGTCTTCTTTGATGTGCCAAGCGATAAGCCTCCATTGAACAGAGAAAGAATAGCAATATTCTGGTCAAGAGAATGGTTTACATGGGCAGCAATAAACAAATATGTTCAGGTGAATGAGGACTATTCATCTTCTACACTCATGAGCGGATGTTACAAAATTGAAGGGAAGCTTGCCCATGTGCTTTTAGAAGCATATGGAGTAAGACCAGAGGATCTGGAAGGAATTGATGCATCAAGATTGCCTCCTTCAGAACTAGAGAGAATTGCTGTGGAAAGCAAGAAGGCGATAAAATGAGGAATTCAATAGACAAACACAGGATAAAAAGTAAAGGAGACAGGGAAGCTTTATTGGAAAAGCTTCTGGATTTCAGGAAGAACAAAAATACATATGGAATAGGTATGGATATAGATGAACAATTAAGAATTCTGCAGCAGGTACCTTCTCTTGGAGGGGGGGAGGAATGCATAACACTCATAAGAAATCTTGCTATAGTAAAAGCCACTGCTAGAATAGATTGTGAACCCTACCCTTATGAAGAGGAGGATCCGGGAGATAAGTATATCACAGAAGTCCCTGGCCTTATGATCCAGACAAGTGATGTGTTTGGTTCAGTATATTCCTTAACACCACCTATCTCTGGCAATGGGAAAGAAAATCATGAGAGGCTAGAGAGGATAGTTGATGACATGAAAGCATCACTGAGATTCCTGAATATTGATGAAATAAAGTACAACTCATTATTCCAGGAAAGAGTTATTGTATGGCAGAAGGAGAAACAGAATGATTCTGAAGCTGCACTTGACCAAGAGAGATATGAATGGGTTGTGCGCACGGGCAGCTCTAAGATAGGCATGCCCTTGACTGAAGCAGACAGGGAATGTCTGAAAAGCAAGATGAAAGAGCATTGTGTCAATCCTGAATATATGGATGCAGCGATCCAGAACAAGGATATCAGATACCTGAATCTTGGATCAGTCAATGAGCTCATATTTAGTTATCAGGTTGAGAACAGACTTATTGCCCCTGTAAAAAGAACCCCTGTCGCTGACTGTATCTTCTTTGGAACCCATACCGACCATCATACAGTAAAATGGAATGGAAAGGAATGGGAAGGTTTTGACTTTGATGAGAACCAAGAGATTGATGTATATCG
>JAHJCS010000263.1 GCA_018812465.1 Nanobdellota archaeon
AGATAAGCAGCAGCTTCTTTTATCCTTGGGCAGTCTATCTTGTCGCACTTTGCTTCTTTTAGCCCTGACTCTGCGAACTTGTCTTTTGTCCTGCCTGAATGCCTTCCGCAGAACAGGACCTTGTCTTTCAGCTCATAAGGCATGAAGTTGACACAAAATACTCCTGATTTCTTAATGATATCATGAGAAAGCCTTTCCTTGCCTACAGAGATCGCATACATTGAAGGCTTAAAAGAGACAGGCATATGCCAGCTTAGGGTTATTATGTTCTTCTTGTCTATCTCCTTTCCCATTATCTCTATCTCAGCATGGCAGGTGACAAGAATGACCTGGCGCGGATATGGGATGTGTCCTAGTTCTGGCATTTAATCACCTCTGAAGGCCTAAGAAAGTTATTGATTAATAAATATTTGTATCAAAAGAGCATCAGAACATCAAATAGATTGAGCTGCTTTTACTTTCATTGTGAGTTTCAGTCTCCTCACAATGTTGTTGTACTGCTCCCTATGCTTGTCACCGAACGGAAGGTCAGGAACAATAACTGTCATGCTGTCATAATCGCCTTTTGGAACTCTTATCCTGATCCATCCTTTTCCAGGACTTGATGCAAGAAACTGATTCACTTGATTTTTAAATACCATAAGCTGATGTTTAGGTATCATTGCCCCACAATCATCTTTGAACTGACCATCAAGATTGTATTCCTTTACAAGCCTCTGGAAGTCAGGGGCATATACTAGAACACCTTTGTCTTTCTTCACAACATAATAATCAAAGAATATATTAGGATATTTACGGAAGACTTTAGCTACTGAGACCTTAGATGGACAACCATTATTTACGAATGAGTCTACTGTTTCTGTGGGAGATTGTGATCTAACAGTAACCTCAAATACACCGGGAACAAGGTTTTTCTGTATGCTTAGTGGAGGATGATTCACCAGAGACATGAATATATCAGTACCAGTCTCTCCAATCCCTGTTCTTGCGACCTCAACACCACCAACACGCATTGAACTCTCAGATATCTGCTGTTTATACTCAAGCCACATATCCTGTTTTGTCCCAAGAAGAACCTTAGCAGGAGCACCATCAAAAATACCATTAGAGAACCCATTATGATTGTCAAATGCTTTTTTTATCTTCTGATGTGAGAAAATATAGATATTAGGATTATTACTCAAAAGGATAGCTGTTACAGAACCTTCAAGGAAGTCAAGACCAGTAAAACCTTCAACACCTTGATCCTTTGGATCATTTGAAAATGCACCATCACCTTTTGAACTAATAAGTCTTAAAAGATTAATATCCTTGAAATCAAAGGTTATAGCTGTAAGATCATGATTTCCTGTGATAAATACATCAGAAGGTTTTCCAAATAATAACTTGAAAGCGGCATTTGAATTTGGAAGCTTATTGTCACCTATCTTTGATAAGGGACGATATTCCCAACCTTCTTCAGATATGATTTGCACACCATCAAAATTATTTTCTGAATATGAGTAGAATGTTTTCACATCATACTTTTTCAGATTATTCATAAGCTTATAATGAGATTCTTCCTCATTTATCAGTTTGATAGATACATCTGACCCTTCCATCTCTTCAGGATCATCAACACTCAAAGAATAAGACTTAGTCTCAGAGATAGTGAAAGAATCAACAAATATTACTGTAGCTGACTTTACAGAACCATCAGGATATTCCTTGATAGTTGCTGGAATGCTCATTGCAGAGATAGTTATACCCTCATGCACAAGAGTCATATAGATGATATCTTCTTTAGTAAAAAGGCCTGCAGGGAAATTCACCTCAAACAGGACAGGATGATTCAGAACTTCTTTATCTAAAGGATTGCTGATGATTATTCCTATGGGGCTCGCATCCATTGTTACTGTGCTTAGCTTGCTGTCTTTTGTAAGACTAACAAAAGCCTCGCCAGATAGATCAGAATCACAGCCATAACTAAATAATACAAGAAACAAGGTAATCAAGATTAAACCTCTTTTATTCATATATACAAGAATGATCAAATTATATATAAATCTTTCTAAACCCTGCAGAAGAGGATTACATCCTTTTCTTCTTCTGCTTCTTTCTCAATCTTGAACAATCTCTGATTTAGGATAAAACACTCCATATTCCATCATCAGGACCCAATGAGCCACAGCTATCAACTTCAATCTCATGCTCTCTGAATATTCTTCTGATAGTCTGCTTATTAGCTCCATTATAGAGCTTATCATCTGATTCAAGCATCTTTTTTAGTAAAGCATTTGATGCGCAAGTGTTATAATCTATAGTTGCCATTGATCTATATACAAGATTGTCTGTCTTCTCATCACCTATTGTCTCTCTGATATGCCAGCATACAGAAGCAAGGACAAATGCAGTGTCTTTTCCTGCATGCTTTGAACGTGTCCATTCTTTATAATCACTGAAATCTTTTATTCCAGTGCCCTCATAATAATAATATTTATCATAAGGGATGCCTGTGAATGTAGCTTCAAAATACTTTGCAAAAAATTCTACTAAAGCAAATTGGTCGTTTGTATCATAAGGTAGTTTGTTTATTGCTATATTGACTAAGTGTGTGTATTCATGGAAATTACCTCTCACTTGTCTAAATGGATTAGGTTGACCTACTTTAGGTCCAGGACCACTCATCCTATAATCTCCATGATATCCTCCACTAGTTGTATAATCAAATAGTTCATCTCTTACTGCGTTTTTTGGAATAAAATTATGCCTTTTAAT
>JAHJCS010000264.1 GCA_018812465.1 Nanobdellota archaeon
GCAACTGGTTACGCTCTGTTGACACGCAATGTGGAGCTTGCAGCTCCACTCCGCGGCTTTGATACTTTAACCAGCAGGCCGCAGTATGGGGCCTTGTGCCCCATGTCTTTTGGTAAATCTTTTGTAAAAGGTTTGGGCGCATCCCCAGCCTCGTCTGCGTCAGGGCGGCGTTCAGTAGGCAGCAACAACGGATGAGTACTGAGTGCAGAGGAAAAATCCGTTACGCAAGTTCGGGTTTTTCCTTTGCGAATAGGGCAAATTGCAAAGCAATTTGACCGTGTACGAATCCATTGTTGTTGCTGCCGAAGTTAAAACAAGCAAAGATAATAAATACAGGATATTATATTAACGCTTTTGACTACCAAAACATTTATATACCCCCTCGGAATCCATATATCCATCCTTCTAGATTTCTACTGGAACTAGGGGGCACTATAGGTGGTTGATTTTATGGCAGTTAAGAAAGGAGATTTTGTGCAGGTACAATATACTGGAAAGCTTGATAACGGCACTGCTTTTGATACTACAAGCAAAAAAGAAGCAGAGAAACAGGGAATCTACAATCCAAAAGCAAAGTATGGTCCTGTGATCATATGCATCGGCGAGAATCATATTGTTGAAGGACTTGATAATGCTCTCGAAGGAAAAGAAGTAGGGCAGTCTTATGAGGTAAAGATCAGTCCTGAAGAAGGCTTTGGCAAGAAGGATGCAAAGCTCATACAGATGATAGCGACAAACAAGTTCACAAAGGAAGGTATAAACCCGATGCCAGGACTTCAGGTCAATATTGACGGGACTATGGGAATCATCAAATCAGTCAGCGGAGGAAGGACGCTTGTTGACTTCAATCATCCTCTTTCAGGACAGAATGTCAATTATGAGATAAGGATTGATAATATTATCACAGATGACAGCGAGAAGGTAAAGGCGCTTCTTGAGCTGAAGCTTGGAATCAATGATCTTGAGGTCCAGATTGCTCAGGACAATGCTGTTGTAAGAACAGAGAAAACTCTTGGAATTCCAGCAGAAGTTGTGGATATTCTTTCACAAGAGACCTCAAAACTGGTGCCCTCTGTCAAGAAGATATCATTTGATATCAAAAAGAAGCAGGAAGCTAAAACAGCTGATAAGGCCACAGGAACACTTAATAAAGCAGAATAAGAGGGTATAATGACAAAAGATTTATATATAAGCTTAATATCAATTAAAACCATAATTACTCTGAAACAATCACTAAATCTTCGGGGAGAGGTGGAGAGAAATGGAGTTTGAAAATACTGAATCTGGACACAGTGCGAGGGAGGCAGAAAGAGTCTCTCATGACCCAATTATAGAAGATGCCAAAGCAACAATGGTTGATGCTGAACTTGAGGTCTTTCTCAAGAAACAGCGTGCAACCATAAAAGTGATCGGAGCTGGAGGCGGCGGAAACAACACAATCAACAGGATCACAGAGGTAGGTGTCAAGGGAGCTGAGACAATTGCTGTGAACACAGATGCCCAGGATCTTCTTTATACTAATGCTGACAAAAAGATACTTATTGGAAGAGAGGTTACCAAGGGTCTTGGTGCAGGTTCTATCCCAAAGATTGGAGAAGAAGCTGCAAGAGAGACAGAAACAGAGCTGAAGACAGCGATAAAAGGCTCTGATATGGTCTTTATCACATGCGGTCTTGGAGGAGGAACAGGAACAGGTTCTGCTCCAGTAATCGCAGAGATAGCAAAGAAGCTTGGTGCACTGACAGTAGGAATAGTCACAATGCCTTTTGCTATGGAAGGCCAGAGAAGATATGAGAATGCTGTTATTGGACTTGAGAAGCTCGAGAACATCGTTGATACATTGATAGTCATACCTAATGACAAGCTGCTAGAGATAGCTCCTGACCTGCCACTGCATACTGCATTTAAGGTAGCAGATGAGATACTCACAAACGCGGTCAAGGGAGTCGCAGAGCTTGTGACAAAAGCAGGACTGATAAACCTTGATTTCGCTGATATAAGGACAGTGATGGGCAATGGCGGTGTCGCTCTGATAGGTGTTGGAGAGTCTGACACAGAGAACAGGGCATCAGAAGCTGTTGAGAAAGCCATCAATAATCCTCTGCTTGATGTGGATATTTCAGGAGCCACCGGAGCTCTTATCAATATCACAGGCGGAACTGATATGACTCTTGATGAAGCAAGGAGAGTAGTTGAAGTTGTCTCAGAGAAGCTTGATGAGGATGCAAGAGTGATTTGGGGAGCGCAGATAAGCGAAGACCTGAAGAGCACCATCAGGACATTGCTGATTGTGACAGGAGTCCAGTCAACACAGATATTCGGACCTGATAAGAAGATATCCACAAGAAGAAAAAAGGAGATAGAGAACGAACTTGGAATAGAGTTCATCGACTGATAAAATGGATTTTGGTTCTCTTTACACAAAACTGAAGGTATTTTCAGGAGAATGTCTGAGAGTATTCAAAGTTACAAAGAAGCCAACAAGCCTGGAGTTCAAGACAATAGTCAAGGTGTCTGCTCTGGGAATCGCTGCTATTGGTCTGATAGGATTCGCTTTGTTCATGATAAAAGAATTGATTAGTTAGTGATGAAATATGGAAGACACAAAACAACCAACACAAGAAGAGACTGAACAGGCAGAACAGCCTGAGAATGCGAGCACAAAAGATCAGACCAGTGAAGACTCTGAGCAAGAGAAGACAGAGCCTCTGGGAGAAGAGCCGCTTAAGAGTACAGATGAGAATCCTGTTCCAGAAGAGCTTTCAGAAGAGCCTCAAGCAGACAAGGAAGTAGAGCCTCCTTTTGAGCAGGAGAAAGAGATTGAGCCTACTCCTGAAGAGATTGAAGAAGATGTCAAAGAGGAGATAAAAGAAAAAAAACAGGCAAAAGGTCCTCTTGATAATATCAAACCTATGAAAGTAGAAGAGGAAGAGCCAGAAGAAGCTCCTAAGAAGAAAGATGAGAATGAAGAGGCTTTCAAGAATAAGATATTTGCCATAAGGACTACTGCTAACAGAGAA
>JAHJCS010000265.1 GCA_018812465.1 Nanobdellota archaeon
ATTCAACATTGGAACTGGCAGAGAGACATCTGTAAACCAACTTTTCAATTTGATAAAATCATCTACAGGCGCTGAAGGAGCTGAAATTGAGGCTGTACACACCGCAGCAGTACCCGGAGAGGTGAGAAAGATAAGCCTTAACTGCGATCTGGCAAGGAAACAGCTTGGCTGGGAGCCTGAAATCAGCATCGAGGACGGAATAAAAAAAACTGTGGAGTGGTTTGATACTTTATGATCATTGAGATTTATACTAAAAGTGAATATCTATGAAATATGATATAATAAGATTCATGAGGAATAGGTTATCTCCTTTGTATTTTGCGTTCGACAGTGTCAAAGATATATTCAGATATAAACTTGGATGGGTATCCAAGACCCCCTACAGTGTCATGATAGAGACAAACAATCTATGCAATCTAAGATGCAGCATGTGCTCAACCAAGAATTCTAAGAGAAAGAAAGGATTTATGGACATGGGCATTTATACCCATATAATAGAGCAATGCGCGAAATATGGTGTGAAACACATCGCTCTCCATACTGTAGGCGAACCGCTTATACACCCAAAAATAATAGATATGGTGAAATTTGCTAAAAGCAAGGGTCTTTTTGTGCTGATAAGCACAAATGGACAGCTTATGAACGCAAAACTTTCCAAGCAGCTTGTTGACAGCGGACTGGACATGATAAGATTCTCTCTAGAAGGATACACAAAGAATGTTTATGAGAAGATAAGGATTGGAGGAAGCTTTGACAAGCTTGTCAGCAATATAAAACAGTTCAGGAAGATAAGAGGAGAACAGAAAAAGCCTCTGATGGAGATAAACTCTGTTCTGATAAAAGAGGATATGAAATACGCCAAGAACTTCTACAGATTCTGGAGACCTCTTGTAGACAGGCTCCTTTTTTCAATAGAGACTAATCAGGCGAGCTATTCTCCCCACATCATACCAGATAGCCTGAAGAAATATTTTGTAAACCAGAATCCTTGTTTCCTGCTTTGGAGCATGATAGCTTTCACATGGGACGGCAAAGCCACTGCTTGCTGCATTGATTTTGAGAACAGACTAATGGTGGGTGATATAAAAAAGAACACTTTATCAGAGATCTGGAATAACAAGACCTATAAAAGATACAGGCAGCTTCATATGCAGGGCAGATTCTATGATATGCCTCTATGCGGAGCCTGTGATATCAGGAAAGTCTCTCATTACCAGGTTCATAAGCTCAACAAGAAGATCAAGGGGCTGGTAAGATAACATGAACTATGCAAAAAAGGTATTGAGCGGGACAGTCAGTGTTTTTGTTATCTCCTTGCTGGCAGCTTTTCTAGGTTATTTTGTCAGATTAGTGCTGGCTAGAGGCCTGGCAAAGGATGATTACGGTATCTTCTATGCAGTATTCTCTTTATTCTCTCTGCTCCTCATGTTCACTAACTTCGGCCAGACTCTTGCGATAACAAAATTCATACCTGATTACCTCCACAAAAAAGATTATTCTGGAGTTAAAAGCGTTATTGTAACTGGATTTCTTATCCAATTCATATTCTCTACTCTAATCGGCTTTCTTACCATAATATTCTCAGATCAGATAGCTGTTCATCTTTTCCATGCTTCATCTGCTTCAATAGTCATAAAGATGCTTGGAGGAATGTTTATACTTATGCCTCTTGAGAATGTTTTTATGTATTCCTTCCAGGGGTTTCAGAAAATGTTATATTATTCAGGGGTGGTTTTGGTCAGGATGCTGATAATTTCTATCCTTATATTGATATTTTTTTGGTTAGGGTTAGGCCTGGAAAGTCCTTCCTTGGCATATCTTGTGGTTTATCTCATCATACCTATTGTATGTTTTCCTTTCTTCATAAAGACATTCCCTGAGTTCTTCAAAGCAAAGCTCGCAATAAGCATTAAACTGGTCAAGAAGATGTTAAGGTTCGGAATTCCAGTGATGATCGGTGCATTTGGTTTTGTTCTGATGACTTACACTGATACAATTATCCTAACCTATTATAGGACTATGGGTGAAGTGGCTCTTTATCAGGTGGCTTCTCCAACTGCCAGAGTGGCAATGTACCTGAGTTATGCTCTTGCAGCTGTCTTCCTGCCGCTTTCTGCTGAGCTATGGGCAAAAGGAGAGAAGAAGAAACTGAAGACTGCGATGGACCTTCTTTACAGATATTCTTTCATGGCAGTGATACCCTTAGCCCTTATGATGATATTATTTCCTGAGCTTATACTGAAAATACTTTTTGGCCCTCAATACACTGAGGCTGCGCTTGCAATGCAGATACTTTCTTTAGGGACTATATTCTATACTATTGCGCACATAAACATCAATGTACTGTCAGGCATAGGAAAACCAAAGGAAAGCACTAAGATACTCCTTTTTGCAGCTATATTCAATCTTATAGCCAATATGATATTTATACCCTATTATGGGATACTAGGAGCAGCTTTATCTACTCTTGCCAGCTGGATAATAATCCTTTTCTTCACATTGTATCACATAAGAAGTTATATCCAGTCATCAGCTCCCTGGAAAGAGTGGATTCTGAATATAATCGCTGGCGCAGGCTTTGTTTTGGTTGTGAGTTTACTAAAGAACCTCCTGGTCATGAATATATGGGCTGAACTGATAATCTCAGTAGGCGCAGCTTCAGTTGCTTATCTACTGCTTATAATCCTCTTCAGGCTTATAACCAAAGAGGATGTCAATTTCTTTATGTATTCTATTGGCCAGAAGCCATTCTTCAACAAACAGGGACAAGACAAGGTTTAAATATAATTTCTGGATATGCCCTGTCATGGGGGACCTTGAAGGCACTATAGAAAAGACCTGGAAGCAGAGGATCTATGATCACAGGGGCAAGATAGCTGCTGGAATAACTGCATTGTCCATACAGGATAATATCAGGCATGATATCAATATCTTTATGTACTATCTGGATATACTTAATAAGCATGATGAGGCCACTACAGGCTCTATAATTGACCATGTTCTTGACTCAGTTCGTTCAAACACACTTCATCTTATGGCTGTTTCTTTAGCAGCATATTATACACTGCACAGGCTGGGCAGGAATATAACAGATGAAGAGGTAGAGCAGCAGATTGAGCAATGGAAGATAATTCATGAAGGAAATGCAGACAAGTATCTTGTGAGTGCGAGTAAGAATCTAAAGACATTCTGCCTGGGAGTCGCAGCAGGCGCAATGCCCTGGCTGGCTCATTATCTAGGAGGGAGCATTGAC
>JAHJCS010000266.1 GCA_018812465.1 Nanobdellota archaeon
ACGACAGTATCAGGATTAAGTGACATTGAATGTATGCCTGCCTCTACAATGAACTGAGCGAATTCTGGATAATCTGAAGGTGCTTGGCCACAGATTCCTATATACTTTCCTTTCTCATTCGCGACCTTTATCACGCTTGAGACAAGCCTCTTCACTGCCTCGTTCCTCTCATCATAGATATCAGCAACTAATTCAGAATCCCTGTCGCATGCAAGAGTAAACTGCGTGAGGTCATTTGATCCTATAGAGAATCCGTCGAATATCTCAAGGAACTGGTCTGCGAGTATCACATTAGACGGAACTTCGCACATAACATTTACTTTCAGTCCGTTCTTGCCCTTCTTGAGCCCGTTCTTCTCCATCTCTTTTAGGACTTTCTTTCCTTCATCAACTGTCCTGCAGATTGGGATCATGACTTCAAGGTTTGTCAGGCCCATCTCATTCCTGACTTTCTTTATTGCCTCGCACTCAAGAGCAAAGCCTTCCTTGTATCCTTCTTTGTAATAACGTGATGCTCCTCTCCACCCTATCATAGGATTATCCTCTTTTGGCTCATAAGCTGCTCCTCCAAGGAGGTTTGCATACTCATTTGTCTTGAAATCAGAGAACCTAAGGATCACTTTCTTTGGATAGAATGCTGCTGCGATTGTCGCTACTCCCTGGCTCAGCTTGTCAACAAAGAACTGCTTCTTGTCAGGATATCCATAGCTTATCTCCTCAATCTTCTGCTTAAGCTCCTGATCCTTAAGCTTAGGGAAATCTATCAATGCTCTTGGATGAGCCTTTATGTAAGAGTTTATTATGAACTCCTCTCTTGCAAGGCCCACTCCATCATTAGGCAGGAAGCTAAGATTGAATGCCTCTTCTGGATTGCCAACATTCATCATTATCTGTGTCTTTAGCTTTGGAAGCTTCTGGAGATCTACTTTCTTAAGCTCAAACTTGAGCAGTCCGTCATAGACAAACCCATTGTCTCCTTCTGCACAGCTGACTGTGACTTTCTTTCCGTCTTTTATTGTCTGGGTTCCATTGTTTGTGCCAACAAGACATGGTATCCCAAGCTCTCTTGAGATAATGGCTGCATGGCATGTCCTGCCGCCCCTGTTTGTGACAATAGCTGATGCTATCTTCATTATTGGCTCCCAGTCAGGATCAGTCATCTCTGTCACAAGGACTTCTCCTTTCTTGAACTTTGCGATATCTTTCACATCTTTTATGACATGAGCAATGCCCTGGCCTATCTTCTCTCCAACAGACCTTCCAGTTGCAAGCACTTTGCCTCTCTCCTTAAGCTCATAGGTCTCAAGCTTTGTTACATCCTTTCTTGACATGACTGTCTCAGGCCTTGCCTGGACTATGAAGAGCTGGTTTGTCTCGCCATCCTTTGCCCACTCCATATCCATTGGCTTGAAATGCCCTGCTTTCTTAGAATAATGGTCTTCTATTATGCACGCCCACTTCGCAAGCGTGAGTATCTCATCATCATTGAGCACGAATTTCCTTCTCTCCTCATCTGCAACAGGGACGTTCTTTGTTGTTCCTTTCATTCCCTGTGTGTCATAGATCATCCTGATTGCTTTCTCTCCAACTTTCTTTGACACTATAGGTCTGAATCCCTGCTTTAGAGTCGGTTTGAAGATATAATACTCATCAGGATTCACAGCTCCCTGCACTACATTCTCTCCAAGGCCATAAGCTCCTGTGACAAAAGCAACATCCTTGAAACCAGATTCTGTGTCAATAGAGAACATGACTCCTGAGCATGCCATGTCAGACCTCACCATCTTCTGAACACCTATTGACAATGCTATTGAGAAATGGTCAAATCCTTTGTCAAATCTGTAAGAGATCGCTCTGTTAGTGAAAAGAGAAGCAAAGCATTTCTTGCATGCATCAATGATTGCTTCATCTCCTCTGATATTAAGGTAAGTCTCCTGCTGTCCTGCAAAGCTTGCATCAGGTAGATCCTCTGCTGTTGCTGAGCTTCTCACTGCAACATCAACATCTTTTCTATTTTTGTTGTATGCTCCACAGAGGTCTCTGTATGATTTTAGTATAGCATCTTTAAGATCCTGAGGGAATTCAGCATTCCTTATTATATGCCTTACTTTATGGCCTCTCTCTGCAAGGTTCTGCATGTCATGCGTGTTGAGGTCTTTTAGGACATCCCTTATCTGGTCCTTGATTCCTGCTTTCTCAAGAAGATATCTGTAAGCATAGGCTGTGACTGCAAATCCGTTCGGGATGCGCACTCCTTGTGATGTGAGATTCTGATACATCTCACCCAGAGAGGCATTCTTTCCTCCTACAAGAGGAACATCCTCTATACCTGTTTGATCAAACCATAGAATAAAAGCTGTCTTTTTCCAGTCTTCTGACATGTTTCCACCTCTTTTTTTTAAGCGATTCTAAAATAACAATCCAATATACTGCTATAAATATTATTTATATATAAATCTTATTG
>JAHJCS010000267.1 GCA_018812465.1 Nanobdellota archaeon
CTCAATGCCTAAATAATCTGAGCTTGAGTATGTGGCTATTGCTATGCCCCCTCCATCTGAGCTTGATACATTTATGCGGTTGTTTGTTATGTTTGAATAGGTCAATCTGCTGCCATGTATACCATCTGAATATGCTAGGTCTATTGTGTTGTTGTCTATCCTGGCATTATTCACATTGACAAGCAGCAAAGTTGAGTTCGTGAATTCACTGTTTTTTATGCTGATATTAGATGAGTTGGATATGATCAGCTGGCCGAACACAGACATGTTGGCGCTGTCAATAACCCAATCAGTCATATTCCATGTGTAATTCACAGGTTTGCCATAAGCTAGGTTGCTCGTGTCTATTGAGACATTGGAATAATATTCTGGGTTCTGATTGGGCACTATCTTGAATGGAGCGACCATCCTTGTAATCATGGTGTTGTTTCTGAATGTGTTGAAAGCTGAATTCCTGATGTCATATCCCCAGCCCAGTGCGCCGTCTGTTGTAATATTATTATATTCATAAATGCCATAACTGCTGTTTGCTGTGATCAGGACAGCTGAACCTGCGCTTCCATAAGTTATCACAGTATTGTTTGTCATGTTTGTATAAGTTGAATAATAAGTGATTACAACTCCGAAGTCTGCGTAATTCCTAGTGAAAACTGTGTTATTGTATATCAGTGTGTTGTTAGCATACGCAGTGTATATTCCATATCCATATCCTGTCGGCTCTGTATCCCTCTCAACCCTGCAATTCTTTATTGTGGAATCATTGGAGTACACAGCAATGCCTGGCGCGAATTCTAGCTGGGCTTTTGAGTTGCCAAAGTCAATTTCATAACCTCTGCAGTCAAGAGTTACATTGTTTCCTCTGATATTGATGCAGGTCTTTGCAGAACTGATATTGTTAAGGAGCACATAAGTCCTGTTGGAGATGTTAAGGTCTCTGCATGATGTGATCGCAATGTCTCCTATGCTGAAGTTGCCTTCAATCTCATAAGTCCTGTTGACTGTATCGTTTGCATAGATTGTATAATCCACCAAACCCTGGGGCCATGTTTCATTTGTAGGTACTTCAACCTGCCAGATTCCTCCTATGAGGCTCATGAGGCCCTGCCATAGGATTGTTCCTGCTTCTTTGGTTGTCTGCCATATCTTGATCCAGACAGAGCTTATGCTTCCTCCGATGTTTGTTATGTTGAATCTTATTGTCAGGTTCTGGTTTGCAAGGATTGATTCTGTTTCATTGATTATCTCTCCAGCAGGGTTGGTCTGGTTCACAAATTCAATGAGCATCTCTGTGATATTGATGCTGTTTGACCAGACTGCTGTGCCATTCAATCCATAGGAATCAATAGGTGTTGCTTTGACTGTCCAGTTCTCTCCTGCGGTTGTTGCGTCTGAGTGTGTTATGTTTGTCCTGTTGCTGTAGAGCAGTGCGATTTCGTTTGCTGATAGGCTTCTGTTATAGATTCTTACTTCATCTATTGTTCCATTGAATGCGCTTTTCTGGTTACTCGTTGTGTCATTGCCCTGCACAGCGCCTATTGTAAGGTTGTATTCTATGGCATTGACTGTTATAGCTGCTGAAGCAGTTGCTTCCTCAATTCCATCCATATAAATCAATACATCAGTTGTGTTCCATACTCCTACAATATGATGCCATGAACCTGGCAGTATTGGAGTGGGTGATATTGCTGTGTAGGTATTTGTACCATCTGATACTGCGAATCCTGTCAGATTCGCAATGCCAAAAGGGAAGTCCTCATCATACTGGGCAAATCCATATGCAACTTCTTCTGCTGCAAGGCTTGCATTGCTTTTTGCTGCGAGTATATAGATCTTGTCTCCTTCCACTATCTGACCAGGTCCTTTCTTGTATACCCACATCTCAATGCTGAAAGGCTCTGTTGTGAAATTTATGCTCTGGCTGTTCTGCACCAGCACATAATCATCTATTCCATCAAACTCATAAGCGCCGAATCCATCATGTCCAGCTGTATTGTTCCACAAGACTCCCTGAGTGATTGTTCCATAATTATCCAACCCAGAGAAATCATAGGTAATATTATTGCTGTCAGGAGCAGTGAAAGGCATGTTCAGGACTGTGTCAGACAACCCATTCCTGATCCAGTTATAGTTCAGCGTCACAGAATCTCCATCTCCATCTGATATTCCTGATGGATTAGCAGTAAGGTTGTCTGATGTATGGTTTGATAATGATGTTGCATTGAGCACTACTGACTCAAGTGTTGGTGCACCATTGACAGTGATATTGCCCCCAATCGCATTTGTTGCATTTATCCTTGAACCTCTTACCCATGGCACTAGCAGCAGTGTGTAATTACCGGATGCAATACTGGTAGGTGCAAGGCTGAATGTTGCATTCAGTGAGGTTGTGTTGCCTATCTTGGTCTTAGTGCCGTCGCTGGTTCTGTTTGCGAGCAGGTCATACATCACAGTTTTTGTCGAAGACTGCCTTGTCCAGTTTGCGATGAATGTGTCAAAAGGATTCAGGACCTGCCTTTCTAGAGGATAAGTAAAATTAGACGGTCCGCAGTCTCCTGTTATTGGAACAATTGATTCTTCATACAGATTACCCTCATTATTGACACAGTAAGTATTATTGACATCTGTATCATTGACTCCATCCCCATAAAATCCATTCAGCCATATTGAGTTGTTGAAGCAGTCAGTACCTGATACAAAGTCATAGACATTCTCTATAGAATTGCCTGAGATATTATTCAGCGCAGCATAGGTGCAATTTATTCCGATAGTATTATTATAGATATTATTGGAGAGTATGCTATTGTTCCATGAAAGAACATTAATAAATTTTATTCCGTGTTGATTATTGTTTATTGTATTGTTTGAGATGTTTGTATTATTTGAGTTTATCAATATGATTGCAGGCGAAGATGTCTGATTGATTATCATATTTCCTGTTATATTGACAGAATAACTTGATGCAATTCTCATGCCTGATACATTATTTCCTGATATTGTGTTATTCTCTATCCTTATATCATTTGAAAAAACAACATATACACCTATACTGTTGCCGTTGATGACCCTATTATTCACAATGCTTATATTGTTTGCCAAAGTAATCCACATCGAAATGCCATTATCTCCAGGTTCAGTGAGATTATTTCGGGTATTCATTATGGTGTTGTTTGCGATAATACTCGGCTCAGTACTTAGGGTAGATCCTTGACCCACTATTATGCCTCCTTCCTCATTTCCTTCCATATAATTGTTAATTATGGTATTTGCAGTCTTCATGTTTATTGCTGCATCATGATTACTGCTGAGGTTATTGTTATCTATGGTATTATTGAAAGAATCTTCGTATATTCCTATTGCATGGTCATAAGAATATAATGCAGTATTGTTTGCTATTAGATTGTGCGAAGAGTTTGTCCATAGGTTTATGCTTGCAGGAAATCCTGAATAAGTCAATGTATTGTTGACTATCCTGTTGTAAGAGGACATATTAAGGATGATATCTCCAGTGAAGCTTGTCTTGATCTTAGTGCTATAATTATTGTTAGTGAAATTACTGTTTGTTATGTTGTTATGGCTGGAATTGTGCAGCCTGAGGCCGTTCCCTCTCTGCGAGAGCGAGAAGAATGAACTATCAACGAGATTGTAATTAGAATCATTGATCATCAGGTTATCCCAGTAATTGACTGTGCTGTTTATTCTGCTCAGCACGCAATAGCTCACATTCTGGAGGTATATTCCATAATAATAATTAGATATGTAACAGTTCTGCACTGTTGCATTATTTGCTTCAATAGAGATACCTTTGCTGGAATTTATTCCCTTAATCCAGGAGTTATTGCAGTCAAGAGTGATGTTTTCTGAGGTTATCTGAATAGCTGCACCTGAGAGATTGTAGCTGTATGTGCCATTCATATTGTATTGGGAATTCTCGTTCAAAACGCATGTCTGATTTGTATTGTTGATATAATCCATGCAGTCTGTGATCTTCTTGAAATCTCCTCCTGAAGAGTTCACATAGCATGGGTAGCAGAATTTCATGCTGAAATTGCCTTCAGTCTCATAGGTTATGTTTAAAGTATCATTGACATAAACTGTGTAGTTGATCTGTCCTGTTGGATAACTACCATTGACAGGAACTTCTACTTGCCATATCCCTCCGACAAGGCTCATTAGTCCTTCCCACAGGACTGTTCCTGCTGCTTTTGTTGTCTCCCATACCTTTATCCAAACTGAGCTGATTGAGCCGCCTATGTTTGAGATGTTGAATCTTATTGTGAGATTCTGGTTTGCCAGGATTGATTCTGTTTCATTGATTATCTCTCCAGCAGGGTTTGTCTGGTTGACGAACTCAATGAGCATCTCTGTGATGTTGATGCTGTTTGACCAAACTGCAGATCCGTTAAGCCCCCATTCATCAATAGGTGTGACTTTTACTGTCCAGTTATCTCCACCAGATGTTGCATTGTTGTGAGTTATGTTTGTTCTGTTGTTGTAGAGCAGAGCAATTTCATGAGCTGAAAGGCTCCTGTTATATATCCTGACATCATCTATTGTTCCATTCATATCAGAGCCTAAATCATTTCTAGATCCTATGACTATGTTCTTTGCAGTATCGCCAATAGTTGGTGCAGTGCTGCTATTCTTTTCAATACCATCTAAATAGATAAAATAATCAGTTCCATCATACACTGCAGCTAAATGATGCCATTTCTGAGTATCAACTGGAGTAGTTATCTCTTCATATGCTACCCCATTCCCTATAAAGAATTTTAAAACACCATTTGCATTAACCCATATATCATAAGGTGCTGCAAGAGAAGATTCTGATTTTGAGACCAAACCATTGAAGTTTCTATGAGTATTGATATAGAACCAAACTGAAATGCTAAATGCATTCTCAGTTACAAGTGAATCTGAATGTTCAACAACAATAAAATCATTATCACCATCAAACTCATATGCACCAAATCCATCATGACCTCCTGTCTTACTCCATATTGCCCCACTTTTGTTTCCATGATTATTATTTCCACTGAAATCATATGTTTTGTTTCCTGTTGTTGTGTCAGGAGCAGTAAATGGCATGTTTAGTACCATATCAGAGACTCCATCTACATACCAATTATAATTTAGTGTTACTGACTCTCCGTTTCCATCAGATACTCCAGATGGATAAGCTGTTAGGTTGTCTGATGTAAAATTGTTTGTTGATGTTGCATTTAATAATACTGAAGTTAAGTTAGGGGGATCGTTAGACTTGATAGTTATATTATTTGACCAAACACTGCTGCCATTCAAACCTAAATCATCAATTGGAGTAACTTTTACACTCCAATTCTCTTCAATAGTTGTTGCATCTGAATGTGTGATGTTTGTTGTGTTTTGATAAATCAGCAGAATCTCATTCACAGAAAGACTTCTATTATATACTCTAACATCATCAATATTTCCATCCATGTCAGTAACCAAGTCATTTCTGGAACCTACCATAAAATTAGTTCCAGCATCTGCAACTGCAGGCGCAACCTTACTGCTTTTTTCCACACCATTTATATAAAGATAAAAATCAGTGCCATCATACACTCCAGCCACATGATACCATGTCTTGATATTAACAGAAGTGGAGATTGCATCATATACCGCACCATTTCCAGTAAAAAATGTTAATGTGCCTGCAGAATTTACCCACATATCATAAGGTGCTGCAATCCCTGAATTTGTTTTTGTAATCAACCCATTCCAATTTCTGTGTGTGTTAAGATAAAACCAACCCATAATAGTAAATGCATTCTCAGTTACGAGTTTATCTGAATGTTCAACAACAACATAATCATTATTACCATAAAATTCATATGCTCCAAATCCATCATGACCTCCTGTTGCATTCCAAATTGCTCCATTAGGGATTCCATGATTATTATTTCCTGAGAAGTCATAGGTTCTATTGCCTTCAGTTGGGTCTTGTTTTGTAAATGGCATATTGAGTACTGTATCTGATATTCCATTTTTGTACCAATTATAATTGAGCTGCACTGGATGATCTTCTGGATCATTTATACCTGAAGGATAAGCTGTTAGATTGTAATATGTGGTGTTTGAATTTGATGTTGCATTCAACAGCACAGAGGTCAGAGTTGGAGGCTGATTGACTGAAAAATTACCTTCAAGTTCAACTGTCTTGTTATAGGTGTCATTTGCAAAGACAGTGTAATTCACAACACCACCAGGATAACTATGATTCACTGGAACTTCTGCTTCATAGAAATCCCCTACTAGGCTCATCACTCCTTGCAAGAGTATATCTCCTGCTGACTTGACAGTTTGCCATATCACTATCCAAACACTGCTAACTGTTCCACCTACATTTGTTGCATTGATTCTAATTGTAAGGTTCTGGAATGGATTGACTGGTTCAGTGTCATTTACAGCAAGGTATGGTTGATCAGTAGGTGTCTGGTTATATACACTCAGTAATATATCAGTTATATTCACATCATTTGACCAGACAGCACTTCCATTCAACCCATATGAATCAATTGGTGTAACTTTTACTGTCCAATTCTCTGCGCCAGATGTTGCATTATTGTGTGTGATATTAGTTATATTATTGTACAGCAGAGCAACTTCATGAGCTGATAGGCTTCTGTTATATATTCTAATCTCATCAATAGATCCATTGAATAGATTGCTGCCATCATAATGTTTGCCTATGAAGAGATTAGTTGCAGTCGCTGGAGCTTTGTTTACATAATCACAATCATTGATGAGCTCTCCATTTATATAGAACTGTTTGCTTCCGGTCTCTGATCCTGTTGAGCTTAACACTCCAACAAGATGGTTCCATTGGTTGACTGGGGGTGCTGCAGCGCTATTCCATGCACAAGGGTCTCCTATAGAACTTCCGGTTCCCCACAGGATCTTATCAATGCTGGCAGAATAAAGGAATGCATAATCTGTGTTTGCACTGATTCCTGATGCTTTGTCTAATATATGCATGCCTTTTGAATTATCCTTCATATAATACCATAATGAGATAGTCCACTCTTTTCCTGCTCCTTGTCCAAGGCTTAATTCAGTGTCATTGCCAAAATTAATGAAATCTCCATTTCCATCAAATTCATATGCACCAAAACCATCATAACCTCCATTCATATTCCATAAAGCTCCGCTTACATTTCCATGATTATCATGTCCTGAGAAATCATATGTTCTGTTGCCTCCAGTAGAATCAGGCTGTGTGAATGGAACATTCAACACATTCTCAGATATTCCATTTTTATACCAATTATAATTCAGCTGTACAGGTCCTTCTTCTTGATCTTCAACTCCGATTGGATTTGCTGTCAGGTTATCTGAACTAATATTACTTTGCGATGTTGCATTCAGCAGTACTGAGGTTATTGTGGGGGCATTATTGACTTTGATGCTCACTGAATTAGAGAATATGCCTGTTCCATTCAGCCCAAATACATCAATCGGTGTTATCTTGGCTGTCCAGTTATCTCCAACTGTTGTTGCATCTGAATGAGTTATATTTGTTATGTTGTTGTAGATCATATTTACTTCATTTGATGATAATGACCTGTTCCATATCCTGACTTCATCAATTGAACCATTGAATGGCCACTGATTTCCTCCTGAATCTTCGTTGATTCCAATCCTTAATGTATCCTGGTCAAGAACATCATCAAAGAATTCAGTTGAGGTGGCACTACCAACAGAATAGGTTCCTGCAGCTGGAGAGCC
This sequence comes from Nanobdellota archaeon, assembly GCA_018812465.1. Classification (GTDB taxonomy): domain Archaea; phylum Nanobdellota; class Nanobdellia; order Woesearchaeales; family UBA12501; genus WJJV01. Next base: position 7,747 of record JAHJCS010000267.1, read on the forward strand.
ATCAATGTATATCCTATTTCCATTAGAGTCTACAGCCAAAGCCAGATGATGCCACTTGCCGTCATCATAATCAGAACTTGTAGTAAAAGTCCATTTATTCCCCCCATTCTCTCTTACTGCAAAGATTATAGGACCTGAATTGAACTGAATACGCAAATCACTTGATCCATCACTCTTATCAGAAGATGCAAATATTGCATCAGGACCAGAATTGCCTTTATGTTTGAACCAAATGGATATTGTTCCTGTTGCCAGATTGTTGAATTGACTGGAATATGCATCTAAATCTATATAATCATCAATGCCATCAAATTCAAAAGCACCAAATCCATCATGGCCAGCAGTGGCATTCCACGAAGCATTGATCACATTCCCTTCATTTCCATATCCGCTGAGATCATATGTCTGGTTATTACTGTCAGGTGCTGTGAATGGCATATTGAGCAGCGTTTCTGATGTTCCATTCCTGTACCAGTTGTAGTTCAGAGTGACAGAATCTCCATCAATATCGCTGATCCCTTCAGGATATGTTGTCAAGTTATCTGTTGTGAGATTGTTTATGCTTGTGGCATTGAGCACAACCGATGAGATTGTTGGTGCAGTATTATTAAGATAGAAAACACCACTCTCTTCATTGGTGGCATTTATCCTTGAGCCATAAACAAATGGTATCAAGAATATGTTATAATATCCTCTTGCCAGCAATGAAGCATCTATTGACATATTGAGGTCTGTTGTCGTTCCTATCTTTGTCTTTGTTCCGCTGTCTGTTCTGTTGATGAACACATCATAATTGACAGTGTTTATTGAGGATTGTCCAGACCAATTTGTTTTGAAGATATTATTGCCATTGACATCATCTCCTGTGCCTGGGAATGTGACATTTGCAGGTCCGCAGTCTCCTGAGACTGGCATTAATGACTCATTGTAAAAGTTTCCTTCATTATTTACGCAGTATGATGATGTTCCGACAGCAAGGGGAGATGCTTCGTAGAAGTTGTTGAGGCTTATGTTGCTGTCTGGGCTTTCATCATACATTGACACTTCCCCAGTGAAAGTATTGCCTTTTATTATGTTGCCTGTTGATGTCGTCAGATTCAAAGCTACCGCATGATATGTAGGTATTGTCACATTGTTAAGGTAAGGCGGATTGGTATAGCCTCCTATCACTGAAGATAAAGAAGTTGCGTTCACATCATAATTTCCTGTTGTAGTATTGAATACCCAGTAGTTTGCTTCATCAAGATAACATGTTCCCCCATATGCTGTTGCTGTATTATTACAGTTCATTACTGGCGGTTCTTCAACATACAATGTGCTGAAAGGGATGCTCGCTGCAGGGATATCTATAAGCCATAGCCTGAAAGTATTCGTTCCATCTACCTCACTAGATACATCTGTATCATCTGATGTGACTACTATTGAGCTTCCTAATGAGCTATTAACATATATCACCGCGTTGTCAAAATCATTACCCCCATAAGTTAGAGGGCTTAGTGATGACTGGAATTCTGATGAATAGCTCACATTGCCATAATTGCTGAAATTATTGTATTCTATAGTGTTATTATAGGAGTCAGCTTGCAGAAGCAGGGCATAGTTCACTGAAGGATCTCCATTGAACTGATTGTTCTTTATTGTTGCCCCCCTTATCCATGCAGCACCATTGGAATAAAGGCTCTTATTATTGAATGTGCAGTTCTCTACCCATAGGTTATTGGTTGAGTCCAGAAACATGTAAGCTCCATTTATGAATCTGCTGTTGGTTATTCTGTCTTTGGTGTTATACCAGTTTAGTGTTATGCTGGCTACTCCATCTATTGTTATGTTATCAGCGATAAGGTTAGAAGCGTAAGCACTCACACTACATGAGGAATAGACATTCCTTAAAGTTATGTTGCTGTCATAATTGCCTGTGCCAAAATTAAAAAAAGTAGTGCATCTCTCTGTTGTTATATTCTCATAGGTCCAGTTACCATCTAGACCAGTTCCTCCATTGAATACATCACCACCACCAGTAAGGTTTATTATAAAATTAACCCAAGTATGATTCACCCCCTCATTCTCATATATAAAATTAGGACGTACTAGGAAATCGCTGCCATTGAAATCAATGAACACATTATCCCTACCATTAATTGCTATAACCCAGCCACCAGTAGAGATATTATAACTGCTCCTATTAGCGAACTTCTCATAATAATCACTCGCCGCAATAACACACTGATCACCAGTAGTGGTATTGATAAAATTCAAGCAATCCTGCAAGGTACTGAAATTACCTGTCGTATTAATATAATAAGAACTGAAATGCTCAACAGTGAACACATAACCAGATGCAGTGACATCCACTTTATTGAAGCAGTTATCCTTGTCTTCAACAACCTTGCTCTTCTCTATCTCTTTTACTCTCTTTCCAGATTTTAGGCATAATGGATCTGTCTGCTTATCACATGGTTCATCTACTGTGATATTCTCTTTCCATGTTATTGTCTTGTTCTTGCAGTAAGGGGCTGCTTCTGTGAAATTCCCTGAATCTCCTTGCCTGTAATATAACTTAGGGCTATTTATAATGCTGCTTGTAATCTCCCTAGGTATCTCTATCTTCGCTTCTTCAATCTGTATCTCGTCAATATGGAATACACCTTTCCTGAGCCAGACATTCTTTATATCATTCTTTTTAGCGCCTTTTATCTCCACTTTAAGGCCGTCTTTCTCTATCTTAGCTATCCTGACATCCTTGTTGTCCTGTCGGACAGTTCTTTCTGTTATATCCTCCTTTGTGATGTTTATATCTTTCTGTTTTATTTTCTGTACTGATAAGTTCTTTGATGAATTGCTGTTGTTTTCTTCAATGTTTATCTCAAACTCAAACACCTCAGGGTCTACGCCTACATGCAGGGAGAACTTAGGTATCTTTTCCTCTGCTGGAATCCTTAGTTCTACTGTCTCATTAGGTCCTGCTGCCATAGAAGATAAGACATAATGGATATGGCCTTCAATCCATATCGGTTGTGTCATAGAATCATTATGATAGAATTTTATGGCATAATCTGCTCCTTTTATGCCCATCTCTGTGAATATAATCTCATAATCCGGATTATCATTGATTTTTCTTCCAACTTCTATTCCTCTGTTGTCTTTTATTACTCCTTTCTCATCAGCGAGGATGAGGGCCCCTGCAGCAGAATCAGTTTGGTTAGTGGGGGTATTTGCTGCAGGGGCCTCTTCTGATGAATCATTGATCGGCACTACATTAAGGCTTGAATAGATAATCTCTGTCTCATTGACATCACTAATTGATACTTTGATTGTGTAATTCCCTATCTTCTCTACCGGGAAGTCTTCTGATATTGCTATAAGGTCTCCTTCAGGGTCAAATATCTCAATTGAGTAATTCATATCATCAGGTATGATGAATATGTGAGCCATATCACCAAGATGATATTCATCTTTTCCAGCAAATACTTCTATATCATCAGAAGCAAATCCTGTTATCTTGGCATAGTTTCCTATAGCCATCCCAAGAAGCAGGAATGTGAAGAATAGGTAGATATACACAAGAGTCTTATCAGAGTTATTTCTTTCATGTTCTTTTATATCCTTTGTGAGATTATTTATGTATCCTTCA
>JAHJCS010000268.1 GCA_018812465.1 Nanobdellota archaeon
GAATAGGGCACTATATCAATGTAAAATGGTTTTAGTCAAGGACCTTTTTGCAAAGAGGCCAGAAAAGCCGGGTTTATCAGCTCCTTCAGACATTCCCACAGAGAAGATAATCTCACTCAAGGATCAGGGCCTCTCTGTGAACCAGATATATGAGGTTTTGCAGAGGCAGGGTTACCTTATCGATAATATAAGTCAAGCCATGAATCAGGCTGATCTTAAAGAAGGCGCTTTAGCAGAAAGAGGTGAAAAAATGCCAGAAGAATATCCATCAGCTCCACCAATGGGTTATCCTAGTCAAAGACAGGGAGGTCCTCAAAGAATGCCAGAACCAATGGGTCCTGGACCAATGAGTCCTCCAGATATGCCTCCTCCAAGCATGCAGCCAATGCAGCCTATGGGTGGAGGAGTGAGCGAAGAGAGGATTCATGAGATTGCTGAGGCCATAATCGAAGAGAAATGGCAGGAGCTAATAGAGAATGTCAACCGGATAATCGAGTGGAAGGATGCCACAGAATCAAAGATCAACAGGATGCAACAGAAGATGGATGACTTAGCTCACAGCTTTGACAAGCTGCATGAAGGAGTTCTTGGAAAGATATCAGAGTATGACAAAGGCATGATAGACATTGGAGTCGAGATAAAGGCGCTTGAGAAGGTCTTCCAGAAGATACTCCCTGGATTCATGGAGAATGTCAGCGAGCTCTCAAGGATAACTTCCAAGATGAAGACTGCTAAGAAGTGAATGATCTCTTTTGATTGTTTTTAATATAATATATTTTGATTCTTTTATCTTATAATTTTTAATATCCTATTAGGCAACAACAATAATGGCAGCAGAGAGAGTAAAAATCATCTTGTTGGCGGTGATGATTATGGCGGCTGACGGCCAAAACACTTTGTGTTTTGTCCTACCAACCACCCCGGAGGGGCCGTCCCCCGGTCGGTCAGCGCTATCATCACCGCCTTCTTATTGACGCCGCCCTGACGCAGACGAGGCGAGGGTCGGCTCCTGCGGAGTGCCGAGTAGGACAAATTCAAGCAAAGCGAGAATTTGGCTGTCTGCTGTCAAGAAGGTAGTGTCTGTTCTTTCAAGAATCTAATATAAAACATAATAAACTACTGCACAAGAAATCTCACTTCACTTTCATTGCCAGCAGGGCAATTGTGAACACTGCAACAAGCAGTATAAATATCATCCCAAGAACTTTTGGATGGAAGAAAGTTGCGCTGACATTTGATTCATAGCTTGCTGTCCCTGTATCTCCTGTGGTTGCGCTGGATGTTCCTCCTGAAGTTCCTGCGCTCTCACCAGTTGTCTTCTCCAGCATCTTCTGGCCATACACTGTTGAGAATGAACCTATCACAATGACTATTGCTATGATTATTATGACCCATATCACTACATTGTCCACCTTAAGGACACTCATCACATCTGAGTCTGTTGCTCCGAATATCTTGTAGGTCACAATAAGGAACAAGATAAAGATAAACAATAGGGTGAACCATGGGATCATCACAGAGATAATTCCTGTGATATCCGGAACCATAATGACTAATAGTCCCACAACCAGAGCTATGAGCGCATGGAGACCTTTGTTATCTCCAAAGACTCTTCCCATTGAGAATATTCCATAGACTATCGCAATCACAAATATCAATGAGAATATTATTGTGAAATGCTCCAACAGTCCGGAATCAAGTACTGTGACCATATTTTATCTTTATTCTCCAGGTCTCCTGAAAAACTCTGAGATGCCTTTTAGCATACCTTCTCCTTTTGTCTCTTTTGGTTCTCTGACTATGAAATAGGTTATCAGCCCGAACACCAGCAGTACCACAATAAGCGCCTGGGTATCTGAGTTCTTGAGCCAGTCCAGCCACCATATGTACTCCCATAGGTTTGCTGCTGCGCCGAATATGTATATCACCAGAACAAATGCTACTACAGCTATAAGCCCTGCAAATGGTCCAGTCACCCAGTTAGCCTCTCCTCCGAATAATCCTATAAGAAGAAGGATCATTATCACTGCTACAATAAGCAGGGATACCTGAGGCAAAGCCTTGTTCATTATATCCACAACATCATACTGGATTGGATATCTTCCTGTAACATGAGGTATGACTACTGCAAGTCCCAGCAATAGGGATATCACAATATTCAGATTCTTGACTTTCTTAGGGTCTCCTAGCATTCTTGTCTTCTGGAAGACTGCGAACACAATCGCAAATACCAGAAAGAATGGCACTAAGACATCTGCTACCCCAATCTGTTCAAGCCACATGATTGCATTATCAAAATATCCCATTTTTTATCCCTCTTCTTTACCAGCTTTTGCATCTGGTTTTCTTTCGTGAGTTATGAAAAGTATTACCACAATAACCACTACCATCAGTATTATTGAGGCTGTATAATTGGTTGCCCAGTTATTTGACAGGAAGTTCCAGAAAGTCTCAAGCCAGCTGTCTCCGCTGTCTGTCTTTATGGCCTGAAGGAATATCAGAAGCACTGCGATGAACATTATTATCATGAAGAATGTCCTCCAGACACCTTTCTCCAGGAATACTTTCTCTTCATAATGGAAGAATGACCCTATCAGCAGAAGGAAGCTGATTGAAACAAGGAGCAGAAGCACAATATTTGCCATAGCTTCATTGATTGCTCCTACAAGCTTTGTTGATATTATGACCAGAAATCCTATCACAAATGCCACAATAGCATTTATGCTCTTCTTTGTGTACTCTACACCCTCAAGCTTCTCGACGCCAAGAACCTTTGTCTTCTCAAGTATAGCAAAGACTATTGCGAACACTAAAAGGAAAGGAAGCACTACATCATAGATGCCAATCTCATCTAGAAATACCAGTGCACCTCTAAACACTGAATCAGCCATAATAGGCTGAATTAAATGATTGTTTATATATAAATGTTTCGTTTTGAAAAACTTTATAAAAAAGCCTTCTCTAACTCTCTAGAACCAGAATAAAGGGGGTTTGACATGGACAGGATAGCGGATTTTTTCTATGAGGTTGGACAGCTGAAAAGAGTGAAGCGGAGCGGGTTCTGGCTTATTGGTGTAACTGATCCAGAAAGTGTGGCAGAGCACAGCTTCAGGGCTGGCGTGATTGGATACTATCTTGCTAAGCTGGAGAAAGCTGATGCTGGCAAGGTCACTCAGATGTGCCTTTTCAATGATCTGCATGAGGCAAGGCTGAATGACCTTCACAAAGTAGGCCACAGGTACATTGACTTCAGGAAAGCAGAGACAGAGGCAAATAAAGAGCAGACTTCAGGGCTGGGAGATATTGGAAAAGAGATATTCAGCATTCATGAGGAATTTCAGACCCAGAAGACAAAGGAATCAATAATAGCCAGGGACGCTGACCTTCTTGAGTGTGCTGTGCAGGCAA
>JAHJCS010000269.1 GCA_018812465.1 Nanobdellota archaeon
TCTTCCTTGTCATATCTGCGTAGCTTTCGCTATGCTCTTAACTCTACAAAAACTTCTCTCAAAACCTTTCTTTCAAAAGGAGAAAGATCGCAGGCATGACTTAAGCCACGCCTGGAATCACCTCTTTCCCCCACAAACGAAGTGAGTATGATTTATCGCTGATTATGGATTATGATCCTCAGGATTCCTGCACTATCAGATTGAATCCCTTATCAGCTTTATTGCCTTGTTCCTGACAGCACTATCAAGGTTAAGCACTATCTTCCTGGTCTTCTTCTTTGCTGTCGCAAGCCATCCTACTTCAGAGTCTATGAGCCCCATCTCTGTGAGCTCTATTAGGAAAGACCTAACTCTCCTCTCTGACAATGGCTTTATGTTGTATGATTCGCATTCCTCGCAGTAGATCCTGTAGATGTCGGATCCTGCCATGACTTTCTCCTCATTCTTGAGGATTGATACATAGATGAGTTTCTGGTGCTGGGTGAGTGTTGTTATCATCGCAAGCGCCTGGTCCCTCTCAAGGCTCTTGTCTGCCTCTTCAACAAGATCAAGAGTTATCTTGCTCCTCTTCTTCCCCATGCATATCTTTGCGCATGAATCCATCAGCTCCATTGCTTTTCTTGCGTCGCCGTTCCTCTGCGCTTCGATCTCTGCGACTTTCTTTATCACAGCATCTGTTATTACTCCAGGTTTGAAGGCCACTTTGGCCCTCTCCCTGAGTATATCAAATAATTCATCTGATGTGTAAGGAGAGAAGATTACCTTCACTCTGCCGAAGGCAGACTGTGTCCGAGGTTTTATGTAATCCCCCACCCTCACATCATTTGAAATTACAAGAGTGGAAATCTTTGATTTAACATCATTGTTTATCCTGCTGAGCCTGTAAAGTATGTCATCACCTGCTTCTTTTAGCACATAATCAACTTCATCAAGCACAAGAAGGACCTGCATGCCTTCCTTGTTCAGCACTTTGTTGAACTCGCTGAGAGCCTTGGTCCTTGTCCAGCCCATCTTAGGATATTCCCTTTCTGGGTTAATCTGGTTTAGTATGCCTGTGAGTATGACTGTCTCTGTCCTGTTCTCTGAGCAGTTTATGTATACTGTCTTTAGATCTATCTTCTTTTTTACTGCTTCTTGCTCCAGCTCTTTCATCAGGTCAAGCAGCAGGCCTGTCTTTCCAGTGCCAGGCACTCCGTACACAAAGACACAGTTCACTGCTGACCCCATAAGTATAGGTGCCAGCTCCATTATGAGCTCGTTCTTCTGGCCTGTCCTGTGAAGAAATCCTGTAGGCGGCTCTAAAGAATAGAGCACATCCCTTTTGTTGTATATGGGATTCTTCAACACTGAAGCGAATGTCATTGTTTCCATTTTCTCAAACCACCCCGGGAAGAGCCATTGTCTCTTCCAAGCTAAAAACTAGGATGGCATAGGTGGTATATAAACCTTTCTGTTTTTGCTTCCCTTATTTCCGATGCTTCCGATACAGACATGGCTTCCAATATAGAATTTAGTATACTGGTTCCTGGAAAAGCTATTACAGACAACAACAAACAATAAAAAGCCAGAAGAATATGATTGATTGCAGATGAAACTCCACCCCCTGATCATAGACAGAGATGCAATCAATATCCTCAAAGTAATTTATGATCACGAGGTAATACAGAAGAATTCTTACACCCTGAAACTTTCTGATGCCAGAAGCAGGACAAGTATCAATGGAACAGGAGTCGCTGCTGCTGAAAAGCTCTCTTCATACAACCTCATTGCCCTTGATGCTGTTGATAACGACCATATAATGAGCATAACCAACAAAGGCAAAGAGTTCATAGAGGTATTTGACCAGCTTGTCGAGCTGTTCCAGCCAAAGCAGAAAGGCCAGCAGTCAGTCAGCATAAAATATGAGCTCACAAACCAGGAGAAGAAGATACTTGTCCTAACATACAAGATATCAAAAGAGAGCGGAAGCGATTTTGTCTCATTGAAGATGCTTGTCGAGGAACTCTACCCAATAAACCAAGGAGGGAAGTCAGGCGCTGTCTCAAGGTATGTCTCAAAGCTTGAGGAGATAGGCCTTATGCAGAAGAAGAAAGAGGGAAGGAAAATATTTGTTTCTGTGACAGAGAAAGGATTCAAGACAATAAGGCAGCAGTATCTGAAGGGTTTGATGCATTGAATTCAGCTGGATAAGAGAAAGAATTCTAATAAGATTGATAATTAGAGAGAAAATAAGATAATTAAGATATCTCCAGCCAAATCCATCTTGCATCCCTTGCATAATCGCTTGAGAACTTCACTCTCGCAAGATAGAATCCTGGTTCAAAGCCAGCCATATCAGGATTCATGAAATAACCATAAGAGTCTCCTTTATAGATATCAAAGGATCTGGTTGTTGCATAATAATCAAGGTCAGGTATCCAAAGGATCACTCGTCCATCATCAATATCCTCTGTTCCAGTATTGCGCACATTGTAATGCATCTCAAGCTCATCCTCATAGACTGGACCAGTCCGAACAGAACCCATCTTAACACCATAAGAATACTTGTATGAGTCATCATAAGAATCGTCAGAATCAGCAATCACAAGTACTGAGAAAACCATAAGCATACCGATAAAGACAGCAAACATACCATTTTTCATGTCAACACCCCGCTTTTAATTACTATTATAAAATAGTTAAGAGATATATAAATGTTACGGAAGAATATGTATTGATAAACAAAAAATATGAGCATATCTGAGAATATTCTTAAAAAGAAACACCGCCCACTTGACAGCAGACA
>JAHJCS010000270.1 GCA_018812465.1 Nanobdellota archaeon
TATTTACGATATCCTGATAATTTGTAGGTCTGGTCTCCTGTATCTGAGCCTGAAGCCTTGGGATATAAGCCATAAGATCTGTCTCAAGAGCATTGTACTCAGTTGATCCTCTGTATTGGCTTCCTACACATTCCTCTTTTGGATTGCCAGGTGTTGTTGTGTCAGTAGGTGGTGTTCCTCTTTTTGAATCATCTTTGTCAATAGGAGGTGCTGGAGGTGTGTACTGAGAGTTTGGTGTGCACTCAACAACTGCAGTACTTGGTAGGTCAACGCAAATCCTCATTACTTCCTGTTCTGTTGCTGGTGTGTTCATAGCTGTTTCACCATAGACCTGGTTAGCATATTTGATTGCAAGAGGGAGCCATTCCTGTTTCTTTGTGTGCTGGAATGATCTTAGAGCATCAATTGGCTTCTCTCCTGGATAAACCATGATTCCCATTGCATGGCAGTCAAGTGAATAATTAGAATCTGCAGGCTGCAGATAATGAGCTCCGTCAGAGCATCCCTGCTCTGCTTTTGCTGTTCCGGTCATGCCAAGATATGCAGCAATAACTGCTGCTCCTGTAAGAAGTACTTTGCCTGCTGTTCTAAAGAATCCTGTAGAATGTGATTTAGTTATCAGCTCTCTTGAGCTGTCCTGCATTGTTATATTCTCTAGATCCCCCATTATAGATTCACCTGACTAGCTAGTTTACTTGAAAATAATAATAGACCACACCCTTTTCTTACTAATGGAATACATGACAGGTATATAAAGGTTTTGGTTTTGTTAGTATACACAAGTGGTGAAACATCCAAGAGTATATGGATTATATTAGATATTTTAGTCTTATTCCATCTGTGATGGATCTTCTTGCTTTTGTTGTAATTGTTTCTCATTACCTATCAGTTTGCGCCAGTATTAAAATACCTTATTTGTGGAACAATGGATATTATCGTGCCGCACACTTTCTTTGATCACTCTTTCTGTTCCATAATGTTCCAGAGCAGTCTTCTGGCTGCAGAATAGGTTAATAGAGGTTAAGTGAGAGAAATAAGGCTATTCTGGCCTTTAATAAAGAAAATAAGCTTATTTGCCTGTTGATGGAGGGACATACCTCTCATTGCTTGATGGTGGAACTACTCTATTTCTTGAAGGTCTGTCATTATCATCATGACCCACTACTGGTGGTCTATTGTACTCATCATCATCCTCAGGATTATATCTTCCTCTCCTGTCTCTGCAGCCGGGATCCTTGCTGTCAATCTTCCTGTCGCCATCATTGTCTTTTCCATCACTGCACTGGTATGTCTTTGGAGGAACTGGAGGCTCAGTTGAGCTTCCTGGAACAACAACAGGCTCCGGAATCACTGGTTCTGGTGCTGAACACAAGCAGGTGTAAATGTCAAGCTTTGGATCATAAGTCACACTCTGCTCTTCACCAGGCGGGCATCCACATTTTATTTTAGAAGAGATATCTTCAGAACTTGGGCATTCTGTAGATGATTTGTTATTATTATTTGAATTGTATCCAGGACCACAAAGGCAGTTAGGTCCGCTCCAGAGAAGTGCTGCAATTGTGGCAAGTGTTGCAGCAGTGTAGATCTTCCATCTGCTTGTTCTTTTCGGACCATGGGATGATCTAGGATCAGCTGGCTTTCCTCCTGCTGCAGATTCAGCAGAAGCATAATCATCAAACATGCGGTCTCCTGCCATGAACATAACATAATCCATGAAATCAGCTTTCAGCTCAAGAGAACTGACTTCTAGACCCTCTTCAATCTTTCCTTTGATTCCAAGCTGTATGGCAGTGATTGCATTCTTTACATCAGGATCATTATAGATGTGTTTATGTACATCCTGGAATTCTCTGGCAGCTATCTTGTCAGGTCCTTTAGCCTGGATATAAGCTGCTACAACATCCAATACTGTAGATGTAAGCGTTGTAGCATAACCTCTTGCATCTATCCCAAGATTCTCCAGATTATGTCTTGAAGTGACCAGATCATTAAGGGTTGTTCCTGGCCTTAGTACTGGAGTAATAGGATTATAAGAGTTTCCAGAATCCTGATAATCATCTTCTACCCCAACCATATTAGGCATTAAGAGCTTGGTATATTTAAAACTTTCTATTAGTTTAGTATCCCATAGTGGTTACATAGAAAGCCAGAATATTTACTTGAGTATAACCAGGTTCTTCTTGCCTCTCTGCTCCTTTTTTATCACATTCCTCTGCTCAAGCTCTTTCAGAAGCCTGCTAAGAGTGGCTTTTGAGAAGTTTCCAGCAATCCTAAGTGTTGCCTGCGACACGACACCACCTCTTTGCCTAAGAATATTCACGACAGTCTTTTCATCCTCTTTGAGATATTTGTCTACCTCAGCATCCATAGCAAGGTCTGATGTATCTTCCTTATGCTCTTCCCTGTAATGCTTCTCGTCAGCATCAATCTTTATCTTCTCGCGAAGAGCGCGCTTCTTCTTCTGCTGGAGAGATATGTATTTTAGCAGGTATAAAACGACAATCAGAAGTACAACAAACAGTGCAGCAAGAACAAGGATAGTTATCAGGGATGCAGTATTCTCCATCCTCTCGACGGTAACGCTGACATTAGCATCATTGCGCTGGGCAAGGGCAGTAAAAGAGAGTAAACTAAAAAGAATAAATAATGATACAAAGATAACTGATGTCTTAAATCTCATGTTGCCCAAAAGAATCCGTATTAATGAGTAGTATAAAAATCTTTTGAAGACTATACAAAAATCAAAAGAAGAAATAAGCCTCTGCCGAGTTTAGGACTTCCCAGTATGTTTTACCCTCTCTTGCTACTAACCTCCATATCGGTTTTATCCATTAATTCTTTTTCTTGATTCTCAATCTCTTTTGTGACTCTTGTTACAAAATGATAATCTAATTTACCATTTATTTCAATGAAATCCTTAA
>JAHJCS010000271.1 GCA_018812465.1 Nanobdellota archaeon
AATTATTTCTATCAATAGATAATAGTCTTAAATAGTAATCATTACTAAACAATAATCTTTATGATTTAATAATACTAATTAAGAGATATTAGTTGTTTATAATTTTATATATCATTTAAGCACTTTTCCTGTTTCAAGATACCAAAGGTATAGGTCAAGCTCTGCAAGATTAAGCTTAAGCTTCTGTGCCATATCTTTCAGAACCTGTTCAATCTCCAGGTACCTCTCTTTGTTGAGTATCTTAGGTTTCTTTATGAGCCTGTTTTGCTCAAGAATATCAATTATATGAAAGTCTATGATCGCAACATCCTCATAACCTATGTTCCTAAGGAAGTGGCTGGCTTCTTTGTATCCTATGCCCTTTATATTCTTCTCAAGCCATTCACGCCTTTCTCTGCTTGTTTTCAATCCCTGCAGAATGCTCTTAAGTCTGTCTTTATATTTCCTGGCCTCAGCAATGTATCCTGCTCTTTTTGTGTGGAACCTGCAGCTGTGCTGTTTCAGAACTTTCTGGAGTCTTGACTCAGGCAGGCTGACGAATCCTTTTCCGACCTTAGTATGCACATCAATGCATCTCTCTGCTGTTGAGTTAGCAGTCAGGATGCAGAAGCAGAGCTCTGTGAACCAGACTGAGCTGGGTTTGTTCTGAATTGCCCTAAAGTCCTTTATTCTGGAGTCTATTGTCTTCTTTATGCTGCTTTTCTTAAGCTTGTTTATTTGTGAGATCAGATTTGCCATGATTCTAATATTCAATAACAATATTTCATTTGATTACTTCTTTCTTAACAATATACTCTTTTCCATTGTAGGCCACTTTGTCTCCCACATGCAGCTTTCTCTTGTTCCTTGTCTCAGGCTCTCCATTCACCAAGACTGCGCCTGACCTTATAAGCATTTTGGCCTGGCCTCCTGTCTGGGCAAGTCCATTGATCCTAAGGAATGTGTTGAGTTCTATATAATCTTTCATTGCATGCAATAATCTATATCCTTATTTAAATAATTCTCTTTATATACTGACTCAAATCCCGCAATCTTTATATACCCTGCCTTTTCTCAGAATCTCTATGAAAAGAACCCATACTTGCGGTGAATTGAATGATAATAATGTGGATAGCCAGGTAACGCTCCAGGGTTGGGTAGACTCAAGAAGAGACCATGGCGGCCTGATATTCATAGACCTGAGGGACAGGTATGGCCTGACCCAGATAGTCCTTGATCCTAATTCAAAAGGTTTTGAGGAAGCAGCGCACCTGCGAAGAGAGGATTGCATCCAGGTCTCTGGCAATGTGAGGCTTAGGCCTGACGGAATGGCAAATGATAATCTTAAGACAGGCAAGATAGAGATATATGTCTCAAAAGAGCTTATCATACTCAACAAGTCAGAAGTGCCTCCAATTGATATTGATGACAGGAAGCTTGCTAATGATGAAGTAAGGATGAAATACAGGTATCTTGACTTAAGAAGGCCTACCATGCAGAAAAGGCTTGTTCTTAGGCACAATCTTGCACAGGCAGCAAGGAATTATCTTTCAGCTAATGGCTTTGTTGAGGTAGAGACTCCAATGCTTATGAAGGCAACTCCTGAAGGTGCACGTGATTATCTTGTTCCAAGCAGAGTACACCCAGGAAAGTTCTATGCCCTTCCTCAGTCACCTCAGCTTTACAAGCAGCTTCTGATGGTCGCTGGAATGGACAGGTATTTTCAGTTCGCAAGATGCTTAAGGGATGAGGATCTCAGGGCAGACAGGCAGCCTGAATTCACCCAGATTGATGTTGAGATGAGCTTTGTTGAGGAAGAGGATGTCATAAGGATGATGGAAGGCCTGATAACAACATGCTTTGATGTCATAGGAGTAAAGCTAAAGACGCCATTCCCAAGGATGAAATATGCTGAGGCAATGGACAAGTATGGCTCTGATAAACCTGACATGAGATTCGGGCTTGAGCTTGTAAATGTCTCTGATATTGTAAAGGATTCTGATTTCCAGGTATTCACAAATGCAATCAAGTCAGGCGGACAGGTAAAGTGCATAAATGCAAAAGCATGTGCAGGATTCTCAAGGAAGGATATTGAGGAGTTGACTGAGTTTGTCGCAATCTACAAGGCAAAAGGACTTGCTTGGATGAAGGTCAATGATGCAGGCAAGCTTGAGAGCTCAATAATGAAGTTCTTCTCTG
>JAHJCS010000272.1 GCA_018812465.1 Nanobdellota archaeon
GAATAGGCAATATTGACATTGGAAATGGCTTGAGCATAACTCCTGATTCAATAAGATATACAAAAGAAGATAATCTAAGATATATTGCCCAGAAAATAGGGGAGATAAACCAGAAGCTTTCAAAGAATCATGATGTTCAGTTCTATGATCAGTATATTCAATCTGATCCTTATCATGCAAAAGAGTCAACCCAGTTTAAGGAGTCATTCCTGGAACTCCTGAGCAACTGCCTTCTTGAACATTATGATGCTGAATTAATAGAGGACACTATAAACTCATATGATCATGCAAGAAAAGAGCTTGACAAGGATAATCCTTCTGAAGGCCGCTTCAAGAACAGGTCTGTTCTTACTCAGTCAGAAAAAGAGCTTGCGCATTGGGCTGCTGTGGTCTATGCCAATCACTCATTATTCAGGAGAGCTGTTGATCAGGCATACAAAATCATTGATGATGGAATAAAAGAAGCACATAATTCAGGAAGCAATCCTGACTATCAGAGGATGATAGGCCAGATAACAGATTTCTTTGAAGCGCATCATATTCCATTTTCAGGCTATAATCTAAGCTTTCCTCAGAAATCAAACCAGTTTGCAGGACTGGCCACTCTTTTAAGCCAGGGCGCTGATTATGCTAAGTTAAAGGAGTTTGCATTGAATGTGGGTGGCAGGATGGAGATGACTTCTGAATTCCTTGCTCAAGAGACTCTTTATTCAGTATACATGCTCCAGGCTTTTGCTGGCGCCAGGAGCACAAGGAAGATTATAGACAATCTTGAATCTCTTTCTCTGAAAAGAGAAAGGATTGTTGCTGATGCTGTTGAAGAAGAGCTGAACGGAAAGTCAACAGAAAGAGAGCTTGAAAGACTAGGATACTCGCTTGGATTCTATTCAATATCAAAATATTCAGGAGGTGGCAAAAATGATTCTTGATTCTTCCAGGATAATGAAATCACTGCAGATACTTGAGAGCCTCAGGCATCCTAATGGCCTGTTCTCTGCAGCAAATAAGACAGTGAGCACAGGTTACAACCGCGCATGGATAAGGGACAATATCTATGAGGCAATGGGCCTTGAGGCAATAGATCCATTCATGGCAGTAAGGACTTATCATGCGCTTCTTGACATACTGATCAAACATGAAGGAAAGATTGACTGGGCAATAAAAGCAAAACCAGTCTATGCTTACCAGTACATCCACGCAAGATTCGATACACACTCAATGAATGAATTATGGGAAGAGTGGGGCAACAAACAGAATGATGCTATAGGAGCATTGCTTTTCAAGATAGCTGACCTTCAGGACAGGGGTTATGTTGTTATAAGAGATGAGACTGACCTTAGGTTGATACAGAAATTGGTTTTATATCTTGCTTCAATAGAATATTGGCATGACAAGGACAATGGAATGTGGGAAGAGAACGAGGAAGTCCATGCAAGCTCTGTCGGCGCATGCGTCGCAGGACTGATAAAGATATCATCCTATGTGAATGTTCCTCAATGGATAATCGAGAAAGGGAAGCAGAAGCTGGATGAACTGCTGCCACGCGAATCCGAGACAAAGGATGTTGATCTGGCCCTGCTTTCCCTTATCTACCCTTATGATATTGTGACATCAGAGCAGAGAGAGCAGATCCTTAAGAATATAGAGGAAAAGCTTTTAAGGAACCGCGGAGTTTTGAGATACATTGGAGACCAGTATTATAACAAGAACGGAGAAGCAGAATGGTGCTTTGGATTCCCATGGCTAGCGATAATCTACAGGCAGATGGGCGAGGCAAACAAGTACAGGTTCTACATCGAGAAGACGCTTGATGCGATGAATGATAATGACGAGCTGCCTGAACTATACTATGCTGACAGCGATGAGCACAATGAGAACAGCCCACTTGGATGGGCACAGGCAATGTTCCTGCAGGCGGTGAATCAATGAATGGAGAATTAATCAGTAATTATGAGAAGAATCTTGTACTTATAGGTGAGATCCAAGAGCTTCCTATAGATATAAGGCAGGGAAAAAACATCCTTATTACAATGCTCGGAGAGAAGCCAGCATCAACAGTCGTCATGACCTCTGATTTCTATTCAAGACGCGGATACATGAAGTCTGATTTTGTAGATAATGTGCCTTTGCATATACCTCTTGATTTCTTGCCAGAAGAGCTGATAGAGCAGGTGACAGGAACATTGCATAAAGCAGGCCTGCCTTTTCAGGTTTATAAGCCCAATAATGCAATGTGCAGGATATTGTTAGGAACAGATAATCAGAATCTGGATGCACTCATGTCTGCAAATGTATCAGGAGATCATAAAAGAATAGGCATTGCTTTAGGCTATCCTGAGAGTGCAGTGACTTCTCTTGAGGAGGATTATGCAAAAAGATTCAATGCAGCATTGGTTAAAGAATATGTTCCAGAGAATATTCCTGAATCCATATTATACCTCGATTTTGTCCCTAAACATGAGAATTGTGTTATAATGCCAGAGCATATTGCATATGGTGAAAAACATGCCAGCATAGTTAAAGTAATCGATAGAATATTCGGAACAAATTTCCATAATCATTATGTACAAATAAGAAAGAAAGATATCTTCAGTAAATCTTTGGATTAGATTCTAAAGCCCCAATCCCTGGTCAATCTCATTAGCTATGTTTCTTAAGTCTTCCATTGTCCTGTTGACATCCTTCTGTATCTCTTCCATCACAGCCTCGAGATTGCCTGCTCTAAGGATATATCTTCCCTGTTCATAGACAACCAGTCCTGATTCAATAAGCCTTCTGAGATGATGAACAACAGTTCCTCTGCTGAGCTTTGTCTTCAGTGCAATCTCATCAGATGTCATTCCCCTGTTTGCCCTTGTTGCCTTGAGAAGCTCAATAAATATCCTGAAGCATGACTTGTCCTTGTCCCTGTCTCCGAACAGGCCTAGGGAATTGCCGAAGAACTGCAGGTCATCATTGACATCCTTTTTAGAAGGCTTTCTGTAATTGATTATTGTTATTTTCTGATGCCTTATAATGACCATTTTAACCTGTTCTGACTCTCTGGTTGATTTGAAGTCAACATGAGTTTAAATAGTTTTTGTCTTGGAATATTACGTCAATCAATAAATTATGAGCAGAAGATACAACCTAAGAATCGGTATTATCTGTACTGCTTTCTGCTAAACTGGCAATATATTCGCATGTGAGCTTGAATAATCTGTCAAAATCACCTGTCTCACATATTTCTTTTGGAGAGAATATAGAAATATGAGTTTCTCCCTGACGCCCCTTTGCAGCTGACTGTTCATGCAACCACACAATATAATCTTTCTTGCCTTTTTCCC
>JAHJCS010000273.1 GCA_018812465.1 Nanobdellota archaeon
CAGTGAGTGTGGCTGTCAGCTGCCATAATCATCACCACCTACAAGATAAACAATCCTCTGTCATCTGGGCAGTATCTGGCTTTATTACCGCAATATTTAAATATCCTATATATCCTTTAATCATTCTACACTATATATATCATATATGATGCAAATCTAGTGTTGGATACAATTCCAAAGGGGTGTGAATCATGAAGAAGAAGATACTTGTTGTTGATGATGAGCCAGATAACAGGACAACTGCAAAGGCTTTGCTTGAGAAAGAAGGATATTCTGTGACCACTGCAATAAGCGGTGATGACTGCCTTGAGAAGCTGAAGAAAGAGAAGCCTGACCTTATTCTCATGGATATCATGATGCCAGGCACTCCTGTAAGGCAGGTTGTTGAGAAGATCAAGAACATCAAGATCGCATATCTGAGTGTTGTGAGGACTTCTGAGGCAGAGAAAGAGGAGCTTCTGAGCCCGAAGAACATTGTGGGATTCATCCAGAAGCCATTTGATATAACTGAACTCCTGGCTCAGGTAAAAAATTTCCTAAAACAAGATAAGGAAATAAAATAAAGTGTGTAATCCGTCAGATAATCTGTTCATCATGATCATCTCATTATGATCATATTATCATAAAAAAGAGGAATTTAATGGAGAAGAAAAGAGAGCCTGCAGATATATCTTTCTTCAGCAGGCTGTCCACCAAGATGATATTATACTCTCTTACCCTGTTTGTTCTGCTGTTGATATTGGTCCTGTCATCATTATCCCTCTTGTCCACCACAAGCAAAGGCTTCCTGACACAGGCAGAGTTCCTTGGCAACACCTCTATTCAGTATAGTATTGAGGGTCTGAAATCCCAGGCTGAGGACAATATCAAGGATAAATCTATGCATTCTGCTGATATGCTGCGTGATTTCCTGGATGATAATCCTGGAATGACTATCCAAGAGCTTGAGAATGATGAGCACATGAAACGAGTGGCAATTGTTTCTGTAGGAAAGACAGGATATACTGCAGTGCATGACACTAAAGGAATAAATCATTTCCATGTCAATCCAGCTCTTGTAGGCTCTGATCTTCATGACCTTGCTGAAAGGTTCCCTAGTTTCTGGGTTATCCTGGAGAAAAGCCTGACAGAAGATGCTGAGGGTTATTATGATTGGGAAGATGCTGATGGAAATATCAGGCAGAAGTATATGTATTGTGCGCATGTCAGAGATTCTGACCTTATAACCTGCGCCACAACCTATATTGACGAGTTCTTCGGACCTCTAAATGCTGCTGAAGAGTCAATAAGATCCTCTGTTTCACAATCAAAAGAGCAGATCAATAGTTCATTAAGGACTGCAAGCCTATTTATCATTGTATTATCCATACTGGTATTGATATTCTTCTTGTATATCATCTCCATATTAAACAAAAAAGTTGTAGATCCTATCAACAAGCTCAGGTCTGCTACAGAAGAGATACAGAAAGGAGATTTCAGTGTTAGGGTTGATATCCATACTGGAGGAGAGATTCAGGAGCTTGGCGAGAGCTTCAACAGGACAATAGATGCTCTGCAAGAGCTTGATGATGAACGGCTGCAGCTTGACAAGGCAAAGACAGAATTCCTCTCAATCACAAGCCATGAGCTGAGAAGCCCTATGACTCCAATGAAAGCCCAGATGCAGATGCTCCTGAAAGGCTATTATGGAAAGCTCAATCAGAAGCAGAAAGATGCGCTTGATATTGTGCTCAGGAACACAGATAGGCTTGACAGCATAATTGTTGATCTTCTTGAGGTGTCAAGGATTGAGGCAGGCAGGCTCAAGTTCAGGTTTGTCAAGACAGACCTGACTGATACTATAAAGAGGCTTGTTGAGGAGATGAAGGGCTTCATGCCTGAGAAGAAAATCCAGTTGATGCTTGAGATAGGCAAGCTGCCTGTGATTGAGGTTGATCCAGACAGGGTCATGCAGGTCCTGAGGAACCTCATAAATAATGCAATAAAGTTCTCCCCTGCAAAAAGCAAGATTCACATAAACATATCTTCTGATAATAAAGAGATATTTTTCAGTGTCAAGGACACTGGAATAGGCATGGGCCTAAAAGATGTGAGAGGTGTGTTTGAGCCTTTCTATCAGGTTGAGCATACCCTTAGCAGGAAAGTTGGAGGAACAGGGCTTGGACTGACAATCTGCAAAGGAATAATTGAGTCTCAGAAAGGAAGGATCTGGGCTGAAAGCACCCTGAACAAGGGCACAACATTCTATTTCACAGTGCCTTTGACGCCTGTCAAAGAGATTAAGCCACTGAAGCTCATGTTCTCAGGAAGAGGAGTGACAGACCAGAAGATCATGGAACTGTTCAGGGAAAGGCTGGGTCCTGTTGGTCTGAATGAGTTCAATGATATCAAAGAGAAGACAGAGCTGACACCTGAGTCATTATCAGGTTATATTGACACACTGGTCAGCCAGGGAGTTGTCTCTAAAGAAGAATCGGTTGCGCTCAAGAAGAGCATAACCCTCATATTTGAGGGGGCTGTCGGAGAAAAGGAAGGCAGCGTTAAGAAACCAAATGGTTTTGAGGAGCAGATGGACAGTTTCTTCAGAGACTGACCTATATAGCCCATTAATCAATAACCTAATCATATCAATAAAACATATCAAAGGATATTCAGATCAATATCAAGACCCAAAGAGGATAAAATGAAACCAATAAAAATACAGACAATGATGATAATTGCCCTGATTCTAATAGGTTTGTCTGCTTCTGTTGGAGGCTCATATTATTTTTATCTCAATTCAGAGAAAAGGCTTATTGCATCAGAGCACTCTCTTCTTGAGGCAGTCTCTCACTCAAGGGAGAATCATCTGCAAAGCTATATCCAGTATAATCTTGATGAACTGAGAATCATCTCAAGCAGGGTTCAGACTAAGACAATCCTTGAGAACTATTACAAAGATCCTAATAATGAGGATCTGGCATTGCTGCATAGAATCTTGTCTGATCCTGTGAGCCAGATAAAAAATTATGAGTCCATATCTATCCTAAGCATTGATGGAAATATATTAGTGTCTAGCCAGGAAGGCGCTGCATCTTTTCTTGATGTCAATAAATTATTTGAAGAAGCAAGGGATAAAGAGATGATATCTGTGCTGCCAGGAACTGATGGACTTCCCAGAATAATCCTGGCAGGACCTATCTCTAATGATGATGAGTTCCTTGGGGTGCTTGTGATTGTGTCTGATACTAGTGGAATCTCATTTATAACCAGCGACACTGCAGGATTAGGAGAGACCGGAGAAGTGTACATCATAGATGAAGATTATAATATGATCACTCCATCAAGGTTCATCACTGAGGGTTTCTATGATATTGTGGTCAATACAACCAATTCCCAGAACTGCTTTATGCATAAATTGCTTTCTGAGGAAGAGACTAAGAGAAGGCATCAAGAAATAAGCTTGTTTGATGATTATGGGGGTGTGCCTGTCCTGGGAACCCATGCTTATCTGCCTGAGACTGGATGGTGTCTTCTGGCAGAGATTAACTATGAAGAGACTATTGGCTCTGGAAGACGGGAGATCTTTTTTAATTCTGTCTGGATGGTATCTATACTACTTATATTTGTCATAATAATGGCTTTGCTGATATCAAGATGGATCTCTGTCCCAATCTCAAGGCTTTCATCAGCTGTCGAAGAGATAACCAAAGGTAATTTTAAAGTTGATCTAAAACAGAGCAGCATCTATGAGATACAGAATTTAACAGAATCCCTGAACCGGATACTCGCAAGCCTCAAGCTTGCTGTTCTGAAGGTAGGGATAAAGAAGAGTGATATAGGTCTTGGAGAGGCTCTTAAAGCAAAAGAAGAGGCTGAAAAGAGATACAAGGACCTGTTTGATGCAGCAGTTGATGCAATACTCACAATAGACAAGACAGGCAAGATAACAAACATCAATAAGGCTGCCCAGAAGGTCAGCGGATACGACTTCGATGAGATTGTAGGCCATAATATCGCAACTATAAAACTGCTTACACTTGCGAGCAAGCTTAAAGCCGTCAAATCATTCAAGAACAGGATTAGCGGCATAGAATCGCCTCCTTATGAGATTGAGATAATCAGGAAAGACGGCTCGATAATGCCTGCTGAGGTGAATGCATCAGCTATAAAGGACAATCAGGGCATTGTCACAGGAACTCTTGCGATCATCAGGGATATCTCAGACAGGAAGAAAGCAGAGACTCAGATCTCAAAGAAGAGCCAGGATCTTGAGAGATTCGCAAAGCTCTCAGTCGGAAGAGAAGAAAAGATGATAGATCTCAAGAAGAAGATAAAAGAGATGGAGGCAAAGCTTAAGAAGAAATAAAATGCCAGAAGAAGAGATAAAACAGGAAGCTCTCCTCAACATGCTTGAGGATCTTGAGGAGACAAAGAAGAAGCTTGAAGAGAGCCAGAGGCTTTACAGGCTGATAACTGACAATGCAACAGATCATATTGCTCTGATGAAGCTTGACACTACTTATGTCTATCTTAATGCTGCAAACCAGCAGCTTGGCTATAAACCAGGAGAGCTTGTAGGAAAGAAAGGAATTGATTTTGTGCATCCTGATGACAGGAAGAAGTTAGTGCCTATTCTCATGAAATACTCTGTTAACCTTATCTCAAATCTCCTGAAAAGACAAAAGAATGTGTATGAAAAATTCCAGTACAGGTTCCCTGACAAGTCAG
Source organism: Nanobdellota archaeon (assembly GCA_018812465.1). Classification (GTDB taxonomy): domain Archaea; phylum Nanobdellota; class Nanobdellia; order Woesearchaeales; family UBA12501; genus WJJV01. The sequence continues at coordinate 4,711 of JAHJCS010000273.1, forward strand.
GCAAGTGGCATGACATGGAAGGAATAGCAACACCTGTGCCAAGCCCTGATGGAAAAGGATACAATATCCTGCTTGTTTCAAGGGATATTACAGAGAGAAATAAATCGGAGGGGGTCAGGAGAGAGGAACAGGCAAGGTTCAAAGGCCTTTTTGACAACATGAGCTCTGGTGTAGCTGTGTATGAACCAGTTAATAACTGCAATGATTTCATATTCAAGGACTTGAACCTATCAGGAGAGATTATTGATGGGATAAAAAAGAAGGATGTGGTCGGAAAGAACTTATTATCTGTATTTCCTGGAGCTAAAGAATTTGGTATTCTTGGTGCAATGAGAAAAGTATGTAAAACAGGAGAATCCCAGCACCTGCCCATCAACAAATATACAGACCCACGTATCAAAGGATGGAGAGAGAATTTTCTATTCAAGCTTCCAACAGGAGAGGTAGTCGCTGTGTATAATGATGTGACAGAGAAGATGGAGACTCAGGAAGAGCTGCAGAAACTGGCTGCTATCCCAAAATACACCACTGAGCTCATAAATATAGCAGATCTGAAAGGGCAGATGATATTTCTCAATAATGCTGGAAGCAGGATGCTTGGCATCTCTTCAAAAGATGTAAATAATCACAATATTCTTGAGGTCATTCCAGACCCTCTTAAGGACATTGTAAAAAAAGAGCTTCTGCCTGCATTGATGAACAGAAAGACCTGGGAAGGTGACCTGCAGTACAAGAACATCAAGACAGGAAAGCTGACTGATGTGCATTCAATCACTTTCACAATAAAGGACCAAAAGACAGGCAAGCCTTTGTATCTTGCCAATGTATCAAGGGATATCACAGAGAAGAAGAAAGCAGAGCAGGAGATAAAGGACTCTGAAGAGCGCTTCAGAATAGCTTTTGATTATGCCCCAATAGGATATTATATCTCAGATTCAAAAGGCGCTTTTATTGAAGGAAACAAGAAAGCAGAAGAGATAATAGGCTATAAAAGAAAGGACCTGTTAGGAAAGAATTATTTTGATGTTGGCCTGATATCCAAAGAATCACTGCCTCTGGCAGCAAAGATCCTTGCGAAGAATGTCATGGGCAAGGCAACCGGCCCTGATGAGTTTGTTCTCAACAGAAAAGATGGCAAGAAGATAATCCTTGAGGTGTGGACCTATCCTATCAAGATGAAAGGAAACAGGGTTGTTCTGGGCATTGTCAATGATATCACAGAGAAAAAGATGGTAGAAGGGCAGATCAAAGAGAAAGACCTGCTTTTCAAAGACATATCGGACAAAAGTTTTGATATTGTTTATATCCTTGATAGAACAGGCAAGGTTACTTATGTTAATAATGCCATAAGAAATATTCTGGGTTATAATCCTAAGGAAGTTATTGGCATTAATTTTAAGTCAATAGTATCCAAAAGTGAGTTTCCAAGCATGAAGAATGTCTTTATCTCTATACTCAAAGGCAAAAGCGTCAAGTCTATCAGGACAAAGCTCAAAAACAATAAAGGCAAAGAAGTTGATATACTCTTCAATTCATCCCCCTTAATCAAAGAGGGAAAGATAATCGGTACATATGGAATCATTAGAAAGGCTTAATCTAAAAAATGCCAGACCAAAAATTCCGTGAGATCCTGGACCGCCTGCCTGAGGGTGTCTCTGTTATAGATAAGGATATGCGGATTCTGTGGGTGAACAAGGCCCTGAGAGACAAGGGATTTGACATTGAGGGATGCAAGGGCAGGCATTGCCATATTGTGTACAAGCAGAACAATGAGGTCTGCAAGGGCTGTCCTGCTGTTGAGGTGTTCAGGACAGGCAAGGAAGTGAGGGTCACAGAGAAAGGCGCTGATGGAAAGGAGTATGAAGTGACTGCTCTTCCTGTCAAGGAATCAGGTGAGGTTGCAAGGGTCATTGAGATTGTCAGAGAATCCCAAAAGGAAGATATAGAAGAGAGAGCAGCCAGGCTGAGCAATGTAAAATGCCAGTCTTTCATAGAGAATGCAGAAGATATAATATTCATGATGAATAAAGAATGCAGGGTTGTATCTTTAAACCAGAAAGCTGCGCATTCTCTTGGAAGAAATGCTGAAGAGATAATGGGAAAGACTATGCACGAGCTCTTTCCGCCAAAGATTGCAGAGAGACAGTGCGCTAATGTGCTGAAAGTGTTCAGGACTGGAGAATCATCCTCCTATATCAGAGTGTCAGAGATGTGCAGGAAAGTTGCCTGGCTTAACACCTCCCTGAATCCTGTAAAAGACATTCATGGCAATATTGAGGCTGTGCTGGGCATATCAAGGGACATAACAGAACAGAAAAGAGCAGAAGAATCGCTTAAAGAGAGCGAGGAAAAGCTTAGAATAGCAACCGAGAACATAACTGAAGCTTTCTTTGCAAAGGATATCAACAGAAAATACATGATCATCAATACTGCTGCTGCCAGGATGGTGGGTCTGCCTGCTGCCAAGATCATCGGAAAGACAGCTGAACAGATATTCTCAAAGAAGGATGCAAAGACAATCAGGAAAGTCGATGAGATGAACTTAAGCGGCCAGAAAATTGACCGAGTAGAGACTGTATTTTTTAGGGGTCAGGAACGCTTTCTTCATACAATCCAGAATCCTTTGAAAGACAGAGATGGGAAGATTATAGGGATAGTAGGGACTGTCACAGACATCACTGAAGAGAGAAAAGCAGAGCAGGCTCTGATGGCAGAAAAACAATGGTCAGAGACACTCTTGCAGTCAGCGCCCAGCATAATGATATGTCTTGGAGAGAAGTCAAAGATCCTTCTGTTCAACAAGGCTGCAGAGAAGATAACCGGATACAATGCAGAAGATGTCATGGGAAAGAGTTGGATTGATTTGTTCATCCCAAAAAAGCAGAGAAAAGAGCTTTATGGGGTATGGGAAAAGATAGTAAAAGGAAAGCTGACTCTCCACAATTACGAGAATCCTATAATCACAAAAAAAGGGGAAGAGAAGCTGATCTATTGGAACAACACGTTCCTTTCACAGAATCATAAATTCAGGATGGTGTTCTCAATCGGCCAGGATGTGACTGAGAAGAGGTGGGCAGAGAAGGCCCTGAAAGCGTCTGAAAACCGCTACAGGCGTCTTTTTGAGAGTGCTAAGGATGCTATCCTGATTGTGGATGTGGATTCTGGCCAGATTGTTGATGCCAATCCTTTTGTGCAGGATCTTCTGGGCTATTCCCATAAGGAATTCCTTGGCAAGAAGCTTTGGGAGATAGGCTTTTTGAAGGATATTGTCGCGAACAAGAAAAATTTCAGGGAATTGCAGAAGAAAAAGTATATTCATTATGAGGATCTTCCTTTGGAGACAAAGTCAGGCAAGGAAATCCATGTTGAGTTTGTGAGCAATGTGTATCCTATCAATGGAAAGAGTGTCATCCAGTGCAATATCAGGGACATAACAGAAAGGCATGCTGCAGAGAAAGCATTGATGCAGAGCGAGCAGAAATACCGTTCTTTTGTAGAGAACTTCCAGGGCATTGCGTATAATGCATATACAAATGGAATACCTATATTCTTTCACGGTGCTGTTAAAAGAATAACTGGCTATACTGAAAAAGACTTTAAAAAAGGAAAACCTAGATGGGACCAGATCATCCTTAAAGAAGACTTCAAAAAGATTCAGAAGAGCTGGAAAGACCTGGCAACCAAACCAGATTATTCTACCTCACGAGAATACCGGATATTAACCAAAGACAAGAAGATAAGATGGATACATGAACTTATCAGGAATACCTGCGATGAATCAGGAAAGCTTAAGCTTCTGCAGGGAACTTTATATGACATAACTGACCAGAAGAGGGCAGATGAGAAGATAAAAGAATCAAGGAACATGCTCAGGCTTGTGTTTGACACAATCCCTGTCAGGGTCTTCTGGAAGGACAGGAACCTAAATTATCTCGGATGCAACAAGCTCTTTGCAAAGGATGCTGGAGTGAAAGAGCCGAAAGACCTGATAGGCAAGGATGACTACCAGATGGGATGGAAAGAACAGGCAGATATATACAGGGCAGATGACCGGGCTGTCATCTCAACTGGCAAGGAGAAGCTGAATTATGAAGAGCCTCAGACAACTCCATCTGGAGAAAAAATATGGCTGAGGACAAGCAAGAGGCCTCTTAAGGATCCAAAAGGAGATATAATCGGGATGCTTGGCGTATATGAGGATATCACAGAGAAGAAGAAGGCAGAGCAGGCCCTAAAAGAGAGCGAGGAAAGGTACAGGAACATATTCAGTTCTGCGAATGATATAATCTTCCTGATCAACAAGAAAGGAGTCATCATTGATGCCAATAAACGTCTTAAAGAGATCGCAGGATACAGCAGAGAAGAGATTCTAGGAAAGTCAATATCTCAGCTCAGGAAGATCATGCCTCTGTCAAGCATCGCTACCCTGCTAAAGAATTTCATGAAGAGGATAGTCGGAATTGATATGCCTCCTTATGAAGTGCAGCTGCGCACAAAATCAGGAGAACTCAGGGATTTTGAGATCAATGCAGTTGCTTTAAGATCTGGAAAGAATATCACCGGAGACCTGGCAATACTGAGGGATACTACTGAAAGAAATAGGTCAAGAATAGATCTTCAGAAAGCCTATGAAAGCCTTAAAGAGGTTGACAAGCTCAAATCATCTATCATCCGGGACACTACCCATGAGTTCAAGAATCCTATATCCAAGATAAAGATGATATCCAGCCTTATGAATGAAGAGCTGGCAAAGACCAAGCCTGACAAGAAACGAGTCAGTTATTATCTTGATATCATAAGAATCAATTCAGACAGGTTCCTCAAGGAGATAACAAATGTGCTCCAGCTGAGCAGGCTGCAGTCAATGGAACACCTGGAGAAAGAGAAGATAGATATCTGTTCAATAGGCCATAGCGTGCTTGATGAGCTTAATCTGGATATAAAATCAAAAGGCCTCAAGCTGAGGCTGAATGTCTCAAAAAGAAATTATCTTATAGGGAATAAGGAGTTCATAAGGAGCCTTATAAGGAATCTTGTAGAGAATGCCATAAAGTTCACTGACAAAGGATATATAGATATAACCTGCAAGACTGCAGGAAAGGACCTGATCATCTCAGTAGCAGACACAGGCAAAGGAATAAGCAAAAAAAATATAAGCACACTCTTCCAACCATTCACTCAGGCAGACCCCAGTATGTCTGGTGTCGGAATCGGGCTCTCAATCTGCAAGAAGATTGTTGAGCTCCATAATGGGAAGATTGATGTTGAATCAAAGCTTGGCAAGGGCACGAAATTCACTGTGACCCTTCCGATAAAAGGGTGATAAAATGAAAAAAAAGACAATTCTTGTTGTTGAGGATGATCCTGAGATGCAGAGCATCTATAAGGAGATGCTGGAATCAGATTATGACCTTATCATAGCTGATAACTCCAGGAAAGCAAGATCATTGCTTGAGGCCAACAAAGTGGATCTGATGATCCTTGACATAATACTTCCTGATGAGACAGGGGATTCTTTTCTTGCGCATCTCAAGAAGATGCCTCGTTTTGAGAACCTTCAGGTGCTTGCAATAACTGTCCTGGGCGACCTGACTTACGAGCTGTGCAAGATAGACCCTAAGATAATAGGCGTCGCAAAGCCTTTTGACAGAAAGAAACTGCTGAAGATAATCAAAGAGGTAATCTGATATCAGACTTAGTCAGATATCAAGCAATATCGCCAAAAGTCAGGCATTATATCCAATAAAGGAGGCAATAAGCAATATGAAAACAAACAAGAAGAGCATTCTGATTGTTGAGGATGATCCTGAGATAAACCGGATATATCAGGATGTCCTAGGAGACAGGTATGATCTGACAATAACTGACACTGCAAAGAAGGCAATGAACCAGATGAACAAGAAGACCTTTGATCTCATGATCCTGGATATAATACTTCCAGTAGAGAGCGGAGAGCAGTTCTATGAGCGCATCAAGGACATGAAGAAATTCAAGAATCTTAAGGTGCTTGTTGTGACTGTCTTAGGCAATGGGTGCGAGTTCTTCAGGAACATATATTCTTCAGCCAGATGCCTTCCAAAGCCTTTTGAGATAAAAGAGCTGGTCAAGACTATCCAAAGCATGATCAGTTAACAAGATTCTGCAACTGAATCATATCAAGATCCTATTA
>JAHJCS010000274.1 GCA_018812465.1 Nanobdellota archaeon
AGATACAGGAAAGAAATGCTTATATCTTGTTGATGATTCTTTTGACTCAGCTTTTCCTGACTTTGATTATAGTGCTGCAAAAAGAGGAAGCTTTCGTGAGTTCAGGGAAAAGTCTCAGGCATATTTCCCTGAGAATGAAGGTACAACCACTGGGATAGATGAGCTGGATTTCTCAGGTGAATCTGATAATGGGAATATCTCAAGATGGCAAAAGGATGCTGAGCAGTATATTATTGATGCGTTTAAAGCAGAAATTCCTGATAAGCTGCTGACCAGGGAGGAAGAGCAGGAACTTGCCAAGAGAATGAAATCAGATATGGATGTTATTGTCAGGGCACTTTATTCTGACATGGCAAAGGTTGTATCAAAATATCTTCATGCAATCTCACCTCAAGGGGAAGGTTCATATTTCAGGTCTCTTCTTCCAGAAGATCATGATTATTGTCCGGATGAGGATGAGGAGCTTATAGGAAATGCGCTCAAAGGCAGTGCAAGAGATATATACGGGCATTATACTGGCGAGATAAGCAAAACGCTCGGTGAAAAAGGCCTTGAAGCCATGCTCAAAGGAAGAATCAATCCAATAAAAGCGCTTGCCTCAGGCAATATAGATCCTGAATATGTTAGATATACATACAACAGCATAACACTGGCAAGAAGAAATATCCAAGGAATGAGTAACAGGCAGAAGTCAGCTGCTGCAAAGAATATCGGATTCAGGGATTACAAAGACATGGAGAAGAAAATGTCTACTCTTGACAGATTCATTGAAAGCTATACTGATAGAAGAAATATATTCATGACCCATAATCTGAGATGGGTTATGAGTATTGCAAGCAGATTTAAAGGAAGAGGCCTTGAATATGCTGATCTTATCCAGGAAGGAAGTCTTGGCAGTGAAAGAGCTGCTGTGAATTTTGATCCTGACAGAGGGACCAAGTTCTCAACTTACTGCACATGGTGGATAAAACAGAAGATTCACCGGGCAATACAGGAACAGAGCAGGACAATAAGAGTCCCTGTTCATCTATGGCCTTATATCCACAAGACCAGATATTTCATAGATGATTTTAATGAAGAGAACGGAAGGGATCCAACCCTAAAAGAGATTCATGTTATGCTAAACAAGGAAGAAAAGAAGAGCGCAAAGAAGAAAAAGACTGAATTAAGCATGAAAAAGGTGCTCACACTCCTGGATTTCATCTATCAGGAGGCAAGGCTTGATGCTCCTGCCAAGTTTGATGATGAGGGAGAGATTACCTTAGGAGATACTATTGAATGCAGTTATATCCCCCCTCCTGATGAACATCTAGAAAAAGAATACAGAAACAATAGTTTAAGAGAAGCTATGACTATGCTCACTCCAAGAGAAGAGATGGTGCTGAGAAAGAGATTTGGCATAGGATATGAAGAAGATCATACATTAGAAGAAGTCGGAGCTGATTTTGAGGTGACAAGAGAGAGAATCAGGCAGATAGAAGCAAAAGCACTAAAGAAAATGCCTGAGAACCTTAAGGGAGTTCTGGGATACAGAAGAATTAGAGATTTAAAGAGAGATGTCAAACATGGCAATGTGCTTTGATCAAAGAATTATACCAAATTCTTTATCATCTCAATCACTTTCTTTGCGTCAGCCTTTCCTTTGAGCTTTGACATCGCGATTCCTATAAGCATCTTCTCTGGCTTGTCTTTGTTGGCCTCGACAATCTTCTTTATCTCTGCCTCAATATCTTTGTCTGACATAAGAGAGTATCTTGATAGATCAAGCGCTTTGCCTGAGGCAATGTCTGAAAGAATAGCCATCACAGATTCTTTAGCTATCTTTCCTTCATTCAAAGCGCTGAATATGCTGCTAAGATTATCATCAGATATCTTTGAAGGGTCTCCTTTTGCCTTTAGCTCTGACTGATAAGAAAGAAGAGTGTCTGCAATGAAAGCAGGCTTGACATCTGTGAACTTACCCATTAATCCTGTGACCAGCTCTGCCCTTCCGGTCTTAGTGACCTTTGCTGCAAGGTCCTTTGCAAGACCCATCTTCTCAAGTTTTGCAGCCTTGTCTTCCAATAGTTCAACATCACCAAGACCAGTTATATCAGGTTTTATTGTCCTGACATCTGTCTCAGGGTACATCCGATCAGCACCAGGCATTGGCCTGAGGAAAGTCGTTGTGAAGTCAGGCTCTGCTTTCCTGACTTCAGATCTCATCTTCTTGCCTGTTTTGAGCAGCTCAATATGCCTCTTGAC
>JAHJCS010000275.1 GCA_018812465.1 Nanobdellota archaeon
ATGAAGATAAAGAACAATCCAGCCACAACAAAAAAGAGCATCAGCTTTGTCTTGAGGCTGATCATGAACACTTTTGAGAATCCTAGAGCATCAAACCACCAGTAATCTGTGAAAAGACGGGCAATTGTGCTCATAAATGTGATAAGGACTAATATTATCGCTATCAGACTGCCTTTTATCCACCACCTGATCCCCATAGAGGTATTGTGAGCATGGTTTTATATAAATGTTTTGGGGGTTGAGATGTTTGCATTAGGAGTATGACACAAGTCACGGATTTAAAAATCCCTTAAAAACATTTAAAAAGGGGGCTAAATAATCAGATATAACATGCAACAAATAGCCCAGGGAGCAGAAGCAAAGCTCTTCCAGGAAAATGAAATGATACTCAAACAGAGGTTTGAGAAGACTTACAGGCACCCTCTTATAGATAATATACTGAGGAAACAGAGGACAAGGCAAGAGGCCAGAATTCTTGAGAAGCTTTCAGCAGCAAGTTTTCCAGCTCCAAGACTGTCTGATTTTGATGACAAGAGAATGGAGATTAGGATGCAACAGATAGAAGGGCCCTTGATGAAAGATGTACTGCATGAAAAACACGCAGAGTTCAGCAGGGAGATAGGAAGGAGAATTGCTGAACTGCACAACAAGAACATAATACATGGTGATCTCACAACATCAAACATGATACTTGCAAAGGATACATCCCAGATAAATTTCATTGATTTCGGCCTGAGCTTCACATCAGACAAGGTTGAAGACAAGGCAGTTGACCTTCATCTTCTCAAGCAGGCTTTGGAATCAAAGCACCATCTCATATTTGAGGAATGCTTCAATCATGCTATTGACTCTTATACAGAACACTCAGAGAACGGAGCAAGCATACTTGAAAGATTGCAGAAAGTTGAGTCCAGAGGAAGGCATAAGGCAAAGAAGTGAATTCATTCTTTTGATAGTTTCCCTATTACTTTGACAAGTTTATGCAAGTGCCCAGAATCCTCTTTGTATAAAAGATCGATCTTCTCCAGTGATTCATTCACTTTCTCAGCAGACCATGTCCTGTCAAGCTCATCAACTTTATTCTGGTTTCTCTCTTCATAGGCTTTGGAGACCTCCATGATGATCTCACTGATTGATTGAACTTCCTGGAAGAGACTCTTGAAAACTTTTGCATATTCCTGGTATGCTGCGACAAACTCAGGATTATCTTTGTAGAGCTCAGAAGCTCCCTGGATATTCAATGCGATATTCTGGCTTGCGACAATGAAAGCGCCCATCAGCTTAGCGAGTTCCATAAACTTCTGTTCTGTCTCTTTATCATGGAAGTGCAGCCTGTGATGAGGATCAAACCTGAATTTCTTTGATATTATCTCCACAAACTCTTTTCTTTTAGTGTCAAGATCCATGATAGTCTTAGGCACTTTCTTTATGTTTTGTTTTATGGCCTCAAGATTGGGGGTTTCTCTCTGTCTTAGCTGTCCTCCAGGATGAGCTGTTAATCTAGAGCTTCTATTCTGAGAGTCCCACCAGCACCATACCCAGTGGTTCAGAGTGTTGTGCGTGCAAGTAAGACTGATTATCTTGTTCTGAAATCTTGCAGGGTCATGCGGCCCATGAACAAATGGATTGTTTGCATCAGAATTAGCCTCAGGGTCAATCAGATCTGCCTGTCCTGCCTGAGGAAGCGCATGGCCCTGTCTGCATGCATTGAATAGGTTAGGATCACTGAATAAGTACCATCTGTATCTGTAAGCGCCTGTTACAGGAGCTGGTGCAGGATTGGGATTTGGGTTTGGATTGGGATTAGGATTAGGGGTTGGAGGAACTGGAGCAGGAGGATTGTTTGGAGGTTGTCCAGGCCAGGGTGTAAAGTTATGGTTGGGGTAACCTTTAGGTAGGAACACCATATAATCCGGATACTGTTCAATTCCAGCAGCATTATGCCTTAATATCTCTAGAGATGTTCTAGGTACCCAGAAATAACCTGCCTTACCATAAGTAACTCCATGGCTGTTTCTTATCATGAATGCTTCAACAGGAGGTCCGCCTCCTGGAGGATTGTAATTCTTCTCATATCCCATGATAACCATTGCGTGACCGCCAACAATCATGTTGGGTATGTCACTATAGAATTCATTTGGATAACTAACCATGTTAGCTGTGAAATTAACCCCAATATAAACAGGGATCTCCTTATTAACAACAAGATCTATGATTTCATTATAATCCCATCTTCGAATCTCTATTCTTTCAATATAAGTACTGAAAAAGTTGCGTCCTTCTGAGTAAGCAGTAGGGGGAGGTCTTTCGCACCAAGGTTCTTTATAATGCGACCTATATTCTAAAGCAAAGAAGCCTCCAGCCAGATAATATTCATAACCTGGCTGCTCATTGGCAACCTGACATTTCTGGTCATTTCCATAAGGCCAGCTGTCTTCATTGCATGATCCATCAGCACTAATAGAACTCTTCTCTCTTAGAAGATTTCCGCCGATACCCACATCCCTTGGAAAATTTAGGTGAGCAAGACAATCAGGTATTGATAAATTCTTGAACCCAATAGGAGGTGTCCTAAACTGGGCTTGGGTTGTCTGATAATCATATCCATCCACACCGCCCATATTAAAGAAAATATATCTAGGAGATACAGACTTTTTATCAGCAGCAGAATATTTGCCGTCGATTCTGTTCCTTATATATTCAAGAATTCCTGCACTTGCAAAAGCAGCACAGCTACCAAGATTTCCCTGACTCCTTATTGCTCCAAAACCTCTTTTTAAATGCGGCATTGTTTATTTAAATCCAGATACAAACTTTTCTGTTTTTGGATCATTCGCTGGCTTAGGTTCATACTCTTTTTCCCATTTATCTTTAACAGGAACTATAACTCCATCTCTAATCTTTTCATGAAGCAGATCTGGTCCGTGGATGACTTCATTGCCACCTTTACCATCATTACCCATTCTTTGAGTATGGTCAGCTTCAATGTTTTCTTTTCCAACATATGCTTTTATAATATAACACCAATCAGCTGCGGGAACATCTCTGAACTCAAACTCCCCTTTATCATTAGTGATCTGTTTCTGAAAATGTTCTTTATAAGTCATAACCACATCATATATATCTGGTCTTTGTTGTTTCAGTTTTCCAATATCTTTTTCGTTAACTTCTGCAGTGTAGGATTTACCTTTAGCATCCTTCCAGTGTACAACCAGGTAAACATGTCCCTGGCCAATACCTGCTGTATAATTTGTTCCGTCATGGCCCATTACCTTGCCCTTGATTGTTGTAAATCCTAATTTTTCTTCAAGTCCTTCAGGTTTTTTTGGTGGTTCTGAAGGACTGCTGGGGCTATCCCCAGAAAGTTCTCTAGAGTCCCCTTTTTCTATATTATTCTCATCTTCTGCCATTTTCACACCTCAGGTAATTCAGATTAATCTTCATGGTCTCTCCTCAATATGGCCTTTAAGCTTGACTTCATTAGAGACTTCGTCAATTACTGGCCAATAAGGCTCTGTTTGCTGCGGATTTGGCTGCGGTTGAGGTTGCGGCTGAGGACCTGGTGTAGGCTGGTCAGGAGTTGGTCCTG
>JAHJCS010000276.1 GCA_018812465.1 Nanobdellota archaeon
CAACCTTGCCACAGCAATCATCCTGTCTGATGAGTAGATCAGAGGCACTTTTCCAACAAGCCTCTGCGCAAGCCCCTGCGCTCCTTCATGAATATCCTTTTTCAGCACTTTTATAGTATCCTCAATCTCTTCTGTCTTATCTGATATGAGCCTTGAGTTTATGAGAATATTAAGCATTGGAATTGTCATGTAGCCTGATGAAGCTCTTGGCTGCAGACCTTTTGGCACAACAACTAATGGGGTGCTTGTCTTTTCGCAGACCTCCTTTAGCTTGCCTCCAGAACATATGCATACAATCTTTGCTCCTTTAGCCTTTGCTGACTTGAGGCAGGACAATGACTCTTCTGTAATGCCAGAATAGGTGACAATGAATACAAGAGTGTTCTTGCCTGTCCAGTCAGGGATCTTATACTCCCGTCTTACCTCAACAGGAATGCTTACCTGGATATATCCTTTGATTATATCACCAGGAAGAGCAGAACCTCCCATACCGCAGAATACAATGCCATTGACAGGCTGTTCAACCTTAAGGGTATTGCCCAGTTTTGAGGCCTCTTCGCACTGATTCCAAAAGTTGTCAAGAAAACTTATCATGTGCTGCGAATCCAGACTGCTTTTCTCACCCATTAAATCACCTTTTTAAGTAATATTCTATTAAGATTAGATATATAAATAAAGCCTTCTTTATATATTTTATTGAATAAAGCTCTGAAGTAAATGCATGAGGAGGTCATGCTTCCTTCATCACATTGTTCTTGACATAGGAATTCCATCTGTCCTCTACAATAAGAGCAGCCTCATCAATGGTTATCTTGCCATCCTTGTTCTTGTCAAGGTTCTTTGCATTAGCTTTGTAATTTGGATCAGGATCCTTATACAGTACATAATCTCCTTTATTTGATGAAGCTCGTCCAGGGCTTAATGTCAGGCCGTAGAGGAAAGCAACATCCACCTCCTCTTTTCCGGATATAGCCCCATTCTTTGTTGCCTGTATTATCCAGAACTTATAGTAGAACTCAACAAGCTTAAGCTGCTCTTTGTAGTCCATCTTGGAGATCTGGTCGATTGTTACACTCTCATAACCAGGCATCCTATGCAGGACATCCAGTGAGTTTGTTGTGAACTGTATAAGCCCTGTTGCGCTGCCGCCTCCGCCGATGCTCTTTGAAGGATCGAATGTTCCGATAGTCTCATAGTTCATGACCTTGAGCAGGTCCTCATAGTTTATTCCAAGATTATCAGCAACATTTTTTACCTCATCAAGGAAATCTTCGCTGAAATGGCTTTTGGTCCTAAGCAAATAATTGATTTCTGCATTGCTGATATCTTTTCCGATGAGATCGCCTGCCTTCACTTTGTAATCTTCAATGAAATCCACAACATCCACCCTATTATGAGTTATGTTTATATCCAAAAACTCAATATCCTCATTCGGAATCTCAATTATATCAGGACCTACAAAATGGAATAACTTTATCATATCACCGGGTACATGCCGATAAACTGTGACATCACCAGGATTCTGCTTGTCCAATAATGTTTCTATCTCCATAGTGGGATCTTCCCCTATATCTCCAGGTTTCCATACAACCTTGCTTTCTCCAGGATCCATTTTTACATAATAATCGCCTTTATAATAGATATCAACTTCATCATGGACATCAAGCCATGCTGTGATCGCACTGTTGAATGATATGCTGTTGAATTCAGGAAGACCTCTCAGCCTTATGTTCAGCTTCTCATCATTGCTGTATATTGTTGTCTGGCCGGTCAAAGGATCATTTATGGTTATTCTTTCTTCATGATTCAGTATGTCTGGTATTGCAGAGATGAATATAGTGTAAGGCTCATCATTGATGTCAGACCGGCTTTTTATCTTCCAGTCCTCTGTATAAGCAGTTACCTCAAAGTTGCCTGTCTTCATTGTGCTTCCCTTCTTTATGTAAAAGTCAACGCCGTCAAAGAGGAGGTCGCCTGTGATGTGCGCCCCATAGATGAGAAACTGATTATCATCTGTGGAACGGAAGATCACATTCTTTGAGTTGAATCCTGAAAGGTCTATTGTTGCTGTGCCTTTAGGCTCCAGGATTATGGTGTTTCCGCTTATTGTCACAGTCATATGTGAGAGATAATTAAGATCAACTGAGGAGTCTCCGACACTCAGGACACCAGAATCAGGATCATACTGTGCTCCTTCTGGAAGATCTCCCTCTACCTGCAAAGTAAGGTCAGTGCTGCTGAATCTTCTGCTTATATCATCACCCACTTCAAGAAGATTGTCATCTGTCAGCACAATAGATCCGCTGCCTGAGGCATCACTGCCAGGTCCAGGAGCATAAGCTATATGGGCCAGAA
>JAHJCS010000277.1 GCA_018812465.1 Nanobdellota archaeon
GAAACTGCGAATGCAGCAGCTATGAACAAGGCAAACAATCTCATTGCAATAGTTGATGTGAACAGGCTTGGACAGTCACAGCAGACAATGCACGGCCATAACCTAGATGCTTACAGAAGAAAGTTTGAGGCATTCGGCTGGAATACTGCTGTCATAGACGGCCATGATGTTGATGCAATACTCAAAGCATTGAAGTCTTCAGGCAAAGGAGACCAGCCTCTTGTGATACTTGCCAAGACAAGGAAAGGAAAAGGATTCTCTGAAGCTGAAGGAAGAGAAGGATGGCATGGAAAGCCTTTTGACAAGGATGTGATGCAGAGAGCTCTCAAGGAGATAAAGGCCAAAGGAGCTGATGCAAAACTGAAGTCACAGGTCAGATACAGGAAACTTCCTGAGATCAATTATTTAGGTTTCACAATAACAAATTATAATATAGGAGAGATGGTGGCAACAAGGAATGCTTTTGGCAATGCGCTTGTGAAGCTTGGCGAAGACTGCAAAGAGACGGTTGTTGTAGATGGTGATGTCAAGAACTCCACTATGACAGACGGATTCTTCAAGAGATTCCCTGAAAGGTCTTTTGAATCATACATCGCAGAGCAGAACATGATAGGCATGACAATGGGATTCTCTGCTGCAGGGCTTTTGCCTTTCACAGCAACATTCGCTGCTTTCCTCACAAGAGCCCATGATTTCATAAGAATGGCCACATACTCAGGATCAAACATAAAGATCTGCGGAAGCCATGCAGGAATAAGCATTGGAGAGGATGGAGCATCGCAGATGGGGCTTGAGGATATCTCTATGTTCCTCAGCATGCCTGACTCACTCGTCCTATATCCAAGTGATGCTGTGTCAGCAGAGAAATGTGTGCAGATAATGGCAGCACACAATGGAATCTCTTATCTTAGGACAACAAGATCAAAGACTCCAGTCATCTACAGCATCAATGATGAGTTCAAGGCAGGAGGCCTTAAGGTATTAAGGAAAAGCTCAAAGGACAAAGCCCTTGTGATAGGAGCAGGAATAACCCTCCATGAAGCACTCAAGGCTTATGATAATCTCAAAAATAAGAATAAGAACATAAGAGTCATTGATTTGTACTCTGTAAGACCAGTTGATTCAGCGTTACTCATCAAGAATGCCAAAGAATGCAAAAACAGGGTGATTGTGGTAGAGGACCATTATTTTGGAGGCATTGGAGCTGTTGTGAAGGATGTTCTTGGCAAAGGATGCGAGATACAGCATCTTTATGTGAAGGATACACCCAGATCAGGAAGTCCTGAACAACTGATGAAGAAGTACTACATAGACAGCTCTGCAATAGTCAAGGCTGCAGGCAAATGGGCATAATATGACAGATCAATCATTGAAAGATAATATGGATATCAATAAGAAAGATATCATATTGAATAAGGAGGTATCATAAGATGGTAAAGAAGGTTTGTGAAGAATGCAGCGGAACAAACATCTGCCATGACTGCGGAGGATGCAAAGACTGCAAGAAGTGCACCTGCAAGGCCATAGAGGAGTCAGGCGGAGCAGAAGGAGAATCTGAATAAGATTTTTATAGATAACAGAACACAAATAAATAAGAAAGATAAAAAGGTGTAAAATATGGTTAAGAGAGAAGTCATAAGCACAATATTCAATCAGGATGAGAAAGAGATATACCGAGGAGCCGCTGCAATAATACAGGGCGCAATAACAGACATCCTTGAGAATAAGGATCATGTTGTGCTTGCTGTTCCAGGAGGAAGAAGTGTGCCGAATGTATTCAGGCTGCTGAAAGAAAAGGATATCCCTTGGGAGAAAGTGCATATATTCATGGTTGATGAGAGGCTTGTACCTGTTGATGATAAAGAAAGCAATTATAGGCTTGCTAAAGAGGAATTTATAGATTACCTTATCAAAAAGAAGAAGCTTCCAAAAGAGAATGCTCATCCATTCATACTTGATAATTCAAGTCCTGATAAAGGTATTGAAGCTTATGCACAGGAGCTTGACAGTCTTGGAGGAATGTATGATGTTGTCCTGCTGAGCGCAGGAGAAGACGGCCATGTAGGAGCATTATACCCAAACCATCATTCTGTTGAGGATCAATCAGAGAAATTTATTGTGATGAATGACTCTCCAAAGCCGCCTCCAGACAGGATGACAATGTCAAGGAAGCTGCTGCTCAAAGCAAAGACAGCTCTGGTGCTTTTTGTGGGAGAATCAAAGAGAGAGGCTTTGCAGAAATTCCTTGATGAGAAAGTCAGCTTCAAACAGTGCCCTGCAAAGATGATTCAGGATATAACTGACTCTTATGCCATGACTGATATGAGGATGTGAAATGACAATTCCAACAGTGACAGCCCAGCAGATGAAAGAAGCAGACAGGATAATGACTGAGGATCTCAATATATCTGTGATCCAGATAATGGAGAATGCAGGAAGGCTTCTTGCAAATGCTGCTCAGGAGATCTTCAGTCCAAAAAGTGCTGTTGTCCTTGTAGGCCCAGGCAACAATGGAGCAGACGGGCTTGTCGCAGCAAGATATCTTCATAACAAAAATATAAATGTCGAGGTTGTGCTGAGCACTGATGAAGGAGATCTCAGCGAGATTGGCGCAGGCCATCTTGACACACTAAAAAGGATGGGCATTCCAGTAAGCAATAGCATAGGCAAGAGGCCTGATGTCTTCATTGACTGCCTTCTTGGATACAATGCAAAAGGAGCTCCGCATGGAAGAGTTGCTGAACTTATCAGGGAAGCGAAAGTCCTTGAATCCTCTGTGATATCATGCGATGTGCCGTCAGGATTCAACCTCACTTCTGGCCAATGGCATGATCCTGCTTTCAAAGGCTCTGTGTGCGTGACATTAGGATTGCCTAAGAAAGGCATGATCCTTAATTCTGGAATAAAAATGACACTAGTCGGAGATATTGGAATTCCTCCAGAAGTCTACAAAAAGATTGGCGTTGATGTTCCGAATATATTCCTGGACAAGGATCTTGTTGAGATAGCAAAGCAGGAAGATGAGGAGAGCATAACAGAAGAACAGCCTGAAGAAGATGCAGAGATTCCTGAAGAAGAATCAGATGATGATTCTGAAGAGGAATCAAATCAGTCAGATGACGGGCCTGATGATATGCCTTTCATAGAAAGCAATTGATCAAGTGTCGATATCGTGATTCCTGACATAATATTTATATAATAATATAGAATATCAATAACCAGTATCAGGTCAGTATATAAGAATCATAAATGACTCCAAAAAGGTGAACCATGAACAGGAACACACTTAATTATATGATTGACATTGGACTTGCGATAACATTCTTGATATCATCTGTCACAGGAATAATAAAATTCAAGCAGATATTCAGGATAACAGGAATAAGCTACAGTTCTCTGCCGATGTATGAGATATCTGTTCTGCATGACTGGTCTGGAATCATCATGGCTCTGCTTGTACTGATCCATATTGTGCTGCACTGGAGCTGGATTGTCTGCACAACAAAGGGCTTCTTCAACAAGGGTAAAAAATGCAAGTGAAACCAGTTATAATGATTCTGTTGTTGATTCTTTTAGTTGGCTGCACCCCAAAAGAGATAAAAGAGCTTAAAGCTGCTGAAGTGAGAGATTATGAAGGAGAGAAGCTCGGCTCTTTAGGCGATTTCAGGGAGAACTCTATCAAAGGAGTGCAGCATGTTGATATTGATTCTTACAGGCTTGGAATAACAGGCCTTGTTGAAGAGCCACAGTCATTCACATATGAGGAAGTGATCTCTAACCAGAGATATTCAAAGATTGTCAGGATATACTGTGTTGAAGGATGGGATGTCAACATATTATGGGAGGGTGTTCTTGTAAGAGACCTTATCTCCAAGGCAGGCGTCATGCCCCAGGCAAACACAATAATATTCCATGCTTATGATGGATATACAACATCTTTCCCTCTGAATTATGTGATGGATAATGAGATAATCATTGCTTACAAGATGAATGATGTCACAATACCTCCGGAGAGAGGCTTCCCATTCCAGCTTGTCGCAGAAGACAAATGGGGATATAAATGGATAAAATGGATAACAGGTATAGAGCTGTCAAACAACACAGATTATAGGGGCACATGGGAATCAGCAGGATATAATAATCTGGGTAGTCTTGAAGGCCCAAAGTTTGAGAGAGGATAGGACCACAATCCCGTATCTCAGAGCCTTCTGAATAGCAATATTTATATAACATTTTTGTATAATCCAGCCAAAAGAGAGTGAGACATAAATTATCATAGTTGTTGTGGTAAATATGCCTGAAAAAGTATATGAAAGCGATGGATGCTGTGTAACAGTATGCAGAAAACAAGAAAGGTATTATGCTGGCCTTACTGAAGAAGAAGTTGTCAGAAGAGTCATAGAGGATTTCTGGTTTAATTCAGTCAGTGCAATGGGAAGCCAGGGAAAAGAGGCTTTGGGCGATAGAGTCTCAATTGGGCCTTACAAAACTAGACCAAAAGAAAAAGATCATCAGTATCATCCTGGAAATCCGGGTTCACCGGGTTTATAGAATAGTATACCGGAAATGTTGAGAATTCTTATCAAGAGATTGCTGGTTTGATATCATCAAAAACTATATAAACAGCAATTCTAACCTTATTCTTATGCCGAAGAAAAAGAGGAAAAAGGCTAAGCAGAACAGGCCAAAGGCTAAGAAAGCCAGGCAAAACAGGTCCAAGGCAAAGCCTGATAGCAAGGCAAAGAACACAAAGACTTCTCTACAGGTTCCTAAGCTAAAGAAAGCTCCTTTAAGACTCGAGAATGTTATGCTTATAGTCATGGATGGCTGGGGAATAAGGGCCTCAAAAAAAGACAATGCAGTAAAGCTTGCTCACACGCCGAATATTGATTTCATAGCAAAGCATTATCCTGCAGGAATACTGTGCGCTTCTGACGGCTGTGTCGGCCTGCCAAAAGGACAGATGGGCAACAGCGAAGTCGGCCACATGAACATAGGCGCTGGAAGGGTTGTGGGACAGGAGCTTGTTATAATATCAAAGTCAATAAAGAACAGGAGTTTCTTCAGGAACAAAGCATTGAATGATGCTTTTAAGAAAGGCAATAGTGTACATATAATGGGGCTGCTTTCTGATGGAGGAATACACTCTCACATAGAACATCTGTATGCTCTGCTCAAGATGGCCAGGAAATACAAGAAGTATGTCCATCTTCATGCATTCCTTGACGGAAGAGACACCCCAAAGAGATCTGCTTTAAAATATATCAAAGCAGTCAGCAAAAGACTCAAAGGCATAGGAGAGATTGCGACAATCTCAGGCAGGTATTATGCAATGGACAGAGACAGAAGGTGGGACAGGACAGAGAAAGCCTACAACTGCATTGTACTAGGACAGGGAACATACTCCCAGGATGTTTTTGACGGACTGAATGAGGCTTATAGAAGAGGGGAGAATGATGAATTTGTCCAGCCCACACTCACATCCCTGACATACAAAGGGATATATGATGGAGATTCAGTGATATTCTTCAATTTCAGGGAGGACAGGGCAAGGCAGCTGACTAATGCCTTCATTGAGAAGGAATTCCTTGATTTCAGAAGAGAGAAGAAGAATGTATTTTTTGTAGAGATGGTGAGATATGAGAAGAATGACAAGACAGCTGTGGCATTTGAGCAGCTCAGCCCTCCAAATGTTCTTGGAGAGATAATAAGCCAGAACAAGATGAAGCAGCTAAGGATAGCAGAGACAGAGAAATACGCGCATGTTACCTTCTTCTTCAATGGATCAAGAGAGACTCCATTCCCAGGAGAGAGCAGGATACTTGTGCCATCACCAAAAGTAGCCACTTATGACCTGCAGCCTGAGATGAGCGCAGCAAAGATAAAAGAAGAGGTCATAAGAAGCATAAAGACAAAGCAGTACAATCTGATAATACTAAATTTCGCAAACCCTGATATGGTAGGCCATTCAGGAATGCTTGATGCAGCGATAAAGGCGTGCGAGACAGTTGATTCCTGTGTTGGAGAGATAGTAAAAGAGATGCTTGCCATAAACGGAGCAGCAGTCATAATAGCAGACCATGGAAATGCAGAGGAGATGGCTGGTCCCAAGGCAACAACACATACAACAAACCCTGTTCCATTCATGCTGGTATCCAATTATAGGTACAAGATAAAGAAGAGAGGTGCATTGTGCAATGTTGCTCCGACAATCCTTAAGCTGCTTGGAGTAAAGAGGCCTAAAGAGATGGATAGTGGAATGTTATAAATATTTGATTTCTTAGTTATTTGCACTTGAAGTACTTTATTATTGTGCATTTTTTCCTAGCCTCGGCAACAAATACCTGCAAATAGACCATGCCGAGGTGAAGCTTCCTGTCCCCTCCTGAGAGTTCAACAAGGACTGGAAAGCGTCACCTTTTCCATGTCAAGAAGTTGTGCTATGGAGGAAAAGGCTAGGGGGCATTATCAATACACAAAAGATTTAAATAAAGACTCCAGAATCATTTCTTTATGACTTTAGAATCACTTAAATCAAAAATACCTCCTGACCTTTATGAGGTACTAAAACAAGATGGCATAACCCATCTCAGGCCCAGCCAGAGAAAAGCGATCCAGGCAGGCCTTCTTGATGGAAAGAACCTTCTTGTGTGCACTCCTACTGCATCAGGAAAGACTTTGATCGCAGAGCTTGCTGGAGTCTCTTCAATAATGGAGAGGAAAGGAAAATGCATCTATATAGTTCCTCTGAAATCCCTTGCGACAGAGAAGTACCATGAGTTCAAGAAGAAGTATGACAAGTTCTTCAGGATTGCATTATCCATAGGTGATATGGATGCGTCTGATCCTTATCTGAGGGATTATGATCTCATAATCTCCACATCAGAGAAATTGGATTCCCTGATAAGGCACAGAGCAGACTGGCTCAAGGATATAAAGACAGTTGTTGTTGATGAGATCCATCTCCTCAATGATCCTGGCAGAGGACCTACTCTTGAGATTCTCATAACAATACTCAGGCAATTGCTCAAGAATGTGCAGATACTTGGACTCAGCGCAACAATAGGAAATCCAGAAGAGCTTGCTGCATGGCTTGGAGCAGAGCTTGTCATGGATGATTGGAGACCAGTAGAGCTGAGAAAAGGAGTATACCTTAATGGTGAGATAGAATTCAGATATTCAGATTAGAAATAAACTCCTCAACATCCAAAGCTTCTTTCATAGGAAAGACAAAATCCTCATCAGCTATTTCTGCCTTGACACATATTGCTGTCTCAGGTGTAGTCAGGTTAATCAGCTCGTATTCAGAGAGTATCCCATGAGTCTTCTGTTTTGTGGCAAGTTCAGCATCAGGAGCATATGGGAACTTAAGCCATTTGCTATAATCAGCTGAATACCTGTACACCCTGTCTTCGATTAGATATGCTGTTGTGGTCCCCGCACCCCATATAACATCTTCCCGGATCATGCCTTTCTTTACTTTGAGAGCCATTGGACCATAGGAGGTCTGGATAGCACATACATAATTGTCTTTCTCAGAAAGGACAGTATCAATAGGTATCACATCATTGCCCTGATTGAGCATTTCCTGCACAATCAGTATTCCAGGCTCAATAGGAGTTCCAATAACAGCAGGGTCAAGAGTGACCTGCTCAACAAAATCCTTCTGGCTGTTTCCGAGATACCAGTAGATTATGATAGAAATGGAACTCACAAGGATGATTGCGACAATCACCAGAAAGTATTTTTCACCTCTGTTCATGAGGCATATTAGTGAGATAGAGTTTATAAAGGTTTTGCAAAGAGAGAAATTGTGAACAGATTATAACAGCCCGATATTCTCCATTATCAGCTTCTTGTCAAACTCTTTTAGGTCATCATATCCCTGACCCATGCCCATGAAAAGTATCGGCTTGCCTGTCACATAGCTGACAGAGACTGCTGCTCCTCCTTTCTCATCAACATCAGCTTTTGTAAGGACAATAGCATCAATGCCTATTGCTTCATCAAATCTCTTGGCCTGCTCAATGCAGTCATTGCCTGTTATTGACTCTCCTATGAATACTTTAAGGTCAGGTTTTGTGACTCTGATTATCTTCTTCATCTCATCCATGAGGTTTGTATTGGAATGCTGTCTTCCTGCAGTATCTATGAGCACAACATCAAGGCCTTTTGAGCCAGCATATTTTATTGCATCAAAAGCGACTGCTGCAGGATCAGATCCATAATCATGCTTTATTACTTTGACTCCAAGATTCTTTCCATGCTCTTCTAACTGCTGGATTGCTGCTGCCCTGAAGGTGTCTGCTGCTGCGATGACTGGCTTCAGTCCCTTGTTCTGCATCAGTTTTGCCACTTTTGAGATTGTTGTTGTCTTGCCAGAGCCATTCACTCCGACAAAGACTATTATGTAAGGCTTCTTTGCCTTGATTGCCTTGTCAAGATCTATCTTCTCAATGTCAAACAGGGATCTTATTGAGCTGACCAGTGTTGTTCCTACCATCTGCTCAAACTTGCCTCTCTCTATCCTCTTTTCCACAAGGCTTGATTTCATGTCCTCTTTTATTTTGTCAACAACTTCCATTGCAACATTATTCTCAAGGAGCGCAATCTCAAGATCAAAGAACATCTCATCGAACTGCTTCTCTGAAAGGACCTTGGTTGAGACAGCATCTTTTATCCTGTCAAAGAATCCTTTCTTCTCCTTAGGCTCTTCTTCAGGTTCTTCAGGAGCTTCTTCCTTATCTTCTTCATGTTCCTCAGCAGCCTCTTTTTCTTCAGGTTGCTCTTTCTTTACTTCTTCTTCTGGCTCTTCTTCCTTCTCTTCCTCAGGAAGCTCTTCAGCCTCTGCTTCTTCTGGCTCTTCTTCTTTCTCAGCAGGCTTCTCTTCTTTCTTAGTGAATCTGTCTTTAAGCTTTCCGAAGAAACCTTTCTTTTCCTCTTTAGGCTCCTCTTTCTCCTCTTCCTCAGGCTCTTCAGGAACTTCTTCTTTCTCTTCAGATTCCTCAGCAGTTTCCTCTTCTTCAGGCTGAGGCTCAACAGGTTTCTCAGAAATCTTTACAGGTTTAGGCTCTTTCTTTTTCTCTTCTTTCTTTGGCTCTGGCTTTTTCTCTGCTTTCTTAGGCTCTTCTTTCTTAAGTTTCTCAGGCTTTGCCTCTTTCTTTTTTTGCTCTGCCTTTGGCTTTACTTCTTTCTTCTTCTCAATCTTCTTAGGCTCCTTTGCCTCTTTCTTCCTGGATGCCTTCTTCTCTTGTTTAGGCTCTTCAATAACTTCGGCCTCTTCCTCGGCCTTCTTAGAAAAAGATGATATTGCGCTCTTCAGTTTTTCCTTGAGGAAATTAAACATTTTATTCTTTCTCCTGAATCTCCTGGAGCTCTTCCTGTATCTTCTGGGCTTTCCTTACAGCCTTCTGCAGCTGCTCAAGAAGCTGGTCTCTTGTATCAGCAATCTCATTGATCTGATTTGAGATCATATCCCTGGTCTCAGGTATGGACTTATTCACAGTTGTTCCTGCTCCGACATTCACAAGAAGATTCTTGTTGTCCTTGAGTTCAGCCTTTGCAAAGACGCCTCCTGTGACAGGAACAAATATCTCAGTGCCTTCTTTCACACTGGTGAGGTCGTCCAATGCCTGGTTTATCTGGTCAAGCTCTGAAAGCTGATTCTCAATGAGCTCAACATTCTGCTGAATCTGCTTGATATGCTGGTCAAGCATCTGTAATTCAAGATATTTCTGCTGCAGTTCTTTGTTCATGATCATTTACCCCCGAATTTCTCAAGATAGCCAAGCACTTCGTCAGCATTGGTGACTTCTGGACCTCCGCTGCTGTCTCCTACAAGGATTCCATTGCTGTTGCAGACAATGCCTGACCTTAGATAAGGATTGGCCATGTTCACAGTCCCAGTATCTGCATTGACCTTTAAAATTTTTGCTATGCCTGCAACCTCTTTTGGGTCAGCGTCGCGGTGCACCAGGCAGTGGGTCTGGTTTGTTACAGCGCATGAACCCACTGTACTCATCTCAGCTATCATGCCAGTGAAAACATTCACTTTCAATGCTTCTTTTATCTGGTTCTTCTCTTCTTCAGTGAACTCAGGATTGATTATGCATCCATTGTCATTGCAAAGGATGTTGTTGCCAAGAGCAGTGAGCTTTGTGTCTATGACTTTGTATTTTATGTTCAGCCGGTCCAATGCTTCAAGCTCATCATCAAAAGCTATTGAAGGTATCAGAAGGCAGTTATTGTTGCCTGCGACAAAGACGCCTACAAGAGGCGTGCCTGCTATTGTGACATAATGCACAGGGACCTTTAGCAGATTCTCTATATGTTTCTTCAGTGACTGCTTAAAGTCATATCCCACAAGGCAGAACTTGTCTGTAGCGAATGCATACAGGCCTATGTTAGGATTGCCGTAAAAGTTCAGTGTGTCTATATGAGCCATATATGAATCCCCCTATTCTTTATATATGATTTCAAGGGTGGTTTTTAAATGTTTGGGATATAAGAAAAATCATTCGTCAGGCACAGCCTCAATCTCATCCAGCTCAGAAGAAAGCTCCTTATCGACCTGCTTATCTGCATTCAGCCTTACCTCAACCTCTCCGAAAGGCATCTCCTGGATGAGGTCAATCTTCCTCTGGTTTGTGAGATGAAGCAATGGGATGAATGTCTGGATCTTGGCCATCTTTTCATCTGTTGGCACAAGCTGTGTGAATGTGAGCTTTCCTCCTGCATCTCCTGTGAAGAAATCTATTATATTCTTGTACACTAATTTCATTGCTGCTGAGATATCAAATTTCCTCTCAGGAAGCACCATCTCTATTGGCCTTATCCTGACCAGTCTTCTCCTGTCTGTTTCCAATGCAAGCCTAAGAGCATCCACAAGCTCAAAGATAGAGACCTTTCTTTTCCTTGGCTGAGGTGTTCTTGGAATAAGGCTGATGCCATCAATCTTTATCCTTACTTTTGATACCTCTTCAAGAGATTCTCCTTCAAGCAGTGATTCCTCATCCTGTCCTGAGAGCATGTTATCAAATGCCTCAAGGTCATCTGTCAGAAGCTTCTTTGATTTTATCTTTAGAAGGATAGCAGAAGCAAGGACAACTTTTCCTGAGAGAGCCATGTCAAACTCTTTCAGCTTCTTCAGAGTCTCTATATATTTATGAGAAAGCAGAGAGACATCAATATCCCATGGGTCCATCTGCTCTGTCTTCACAAGCTCATACAAGACAGACTGCCAGGTGATCTCATCCTTGTTTGAAAGAATACTCAGAATATGCTCATGATAAGGTCCTGAAATCGGCTGGTTTATAGCAACTGTTTCTATTGGATCCATGTTGGGGTCACAGGTGTTTAAAAGTTTGTTTATATATAAAGGTTATGTTGTCACTGATATATGGGAATCGTTAGCTTTATATAGAACCTGTTATTCATTTTTATAACAAATTCTTGATATAGAATACAAGAAACAGGGGGTAGATATATATGAGCAATCAGATGCAGCCGATCTTTATTTTGCCTGAAGGAACACAGAGGACCACAGGCAGGAATGCACAGAGGACAAATATAATGGCAGCAAAGCTTGTTGCCGAGACTGTGAGGACAACTCTTGGCCCAAAAGGCATGGACAAGATGATAGTTGATTCTTTAGGTGATGTGATTGTCACAAATGATGGAGTCACAATTCTTAATGAGATGAACATAGAGCATCCTTCAGCAAAGATGATTGTTGAAGTCGCAAAGACTCAGGAAGATGAGGTCGGCGACGGAACAACTACAGCAGTGGTTATTGCAGGAGAGCTTCTTAAGAGAGCAGAAGAGCTTCTTGACCAGGAAATACATCCTACTGTTGTGTCAAAAGGATATAGGATAGCTGCTGAGAAAGCTCAGACAATACTCTTGAACATATCAGAGCAGGTCACAGAGAAGGACACTGAACTCCTCATAAATATCGCAATAACTGCGATGACAGGCAAAGGATCAGAGGCTGCAAAAGAGAAGCTGGCTGAGCTCACAGTCAAGGCTGTGAAAAGCGTCATGGAAAAAGAAGGCAGCAAGATAATGATAGACAGAGGAGACATCAAGCTTGAGAAGAAAGTAGGCGGATGTGTTGAGGATTCTGAGTTTGTCGAAGGTATTGTGCTTGACAAGGAGAAAGTCCATACTGGCATGCCTCGTCAGGTAAAAAATGCCAAGATAGCGCTGATAGACTGTGCTCTTGAGATAAAGAGCACAGAGATAGATGCAAAGATACAGATAACAGACCCAAGCCAGATGCAGGCCTTCCTTGATATGGAAGAGAAGATGCTCAGGCAGATGGTGGACAAGGTATCCAAGTCAGGAGCTAATGTTGTGTTCTGCCAGAAAGGCATTGATGACATGGCACAGCATTTCCTTGCAAAGAAAGGGATCTATGCAGCAAGAAGAGTGAAAAAATCAGATATGGAAGCTCTTGCAAGAGCGACAGCAGGAAAGATTGTCACAAACCTTGATGACCTAAATGAGTCTGACCTTGGAAAATCAGGCCTTGTTGAAGAGAAGAAAGTAGGCGACGAGGACATGACCTATGTACAGGAATGCAGGAATGCAAAGTCAGTCACAATCCTGATAAGAGGAGGTACTGAACATGTCATTGATGAAGTCAAGAGAGCTATGGAAGATGCTGTAGGAGATGTTGCCTCTGCATTGGTTTCAGGAAGAGTTGTCGCAGGAGCAGGCGCTCCAGAGATAGAGCTTGCAAGAAACCTAAGACTATTCTCTGATTCATTGTCAGGAAGAGAGCAGCTCGCAGTCAAAGCATTCGCTGATGCTATTGAGATCATACCAAGGACTCTTGCAGAGAACTCAGGCCTTGATCCGATTGATATCATGACAGAGCTAAAAGCAATGCATGACAAAGGCAAGAAATGGGCAGGAGTAGATGTCTTCACAGGAAAAGTGATTGACTCATGGAAAGCAGGAGTCATAGAGCCATTGAAGATAAAGACACAGGCGATCAGCTCAGCAGCAGAGGTTGCGATGATGATACTCAGGATTGATGATGTCATCGCAGGCAGCAACAAGGACTCAGGCCATGGAGGAATGCCTCCTGGAATGGGCGGAATGCCTGATATGTGAATTATTCTTTAGATTAATCTTTTTCTTATTCTCTTTTTTGCATTTTCTGTTTTTATAGATTGCACGCTTTTTCCTGGCCTCAACTAATGATTTAAGCATTTGAAGTTTGAGATTTTTATAGTGCTTAATCCTCCTAACCTTTCCTTCCATAGCACAAACAGTAGAGATAGGAAAGGTGAGGCTTTTATGTCCTCTGTGAATCTTAATCATAGGACAAGAGGCCTCACTCGGCCAGGTCAAGCTGCTGCGAGAACAGGCCGAGCCAGGATTATTTCTTTAATGATCTATAATACTAGCTAAAATCATCTAAACTTTTCTCATATCTTATTTTGCCTCTTTTGTCCCAGTTCCGTAAGTAATTTACCATTTTAGAATA